>NZ_JANPGM010000140.1:0-5606 GCF_031423935.1 Chamaesiphon sp. VAR_69_metabat_338 | reverse complement strand
ATCACCAAGGGCAGATGGAATGGTACGAATCTCAGTCAGCCGCAATTGACGCAGTAGATCTATTTATAGCTAGCTACGAGCATGGGATTTGGAACGATAAAACATCATATCTGAGCTTGGGTCATGCTGATGGCGAAACTGTAGACAGCGAGCTATTCAACAGTCATGACTATACCAGTTCGCTAATGCGTTCGGAGATCGGTAGTATCTTTAGCATTAATATTTTTATCAAAACTAAAGAAGACTGGATTTTCAAATATGGCTCAGATTTACTCCAGCAGTCATTGAAAGCTGGCTATGAATGTAATGATGGCTATTTAGCCGAGCGATTAGCCTGTGACTATCCTGGCTTTACAATTAACGATCGAAACTATCCCAGAGTAGATACTCCCGATCGCCGATGTCTTCATGCCTGCGCAAACTACGCTCGCGCACACTGTTCTGCAAACGGAGAAAATTACTATATCACGATCGATGATTATTTAGGAAAACATCAATTAATTAAACTCATAGATTCCTCTCTGGAAATAGCCATAGTAGCATGTCCGATCGGCGCGATCGATGATAAAGAAGATTGGATTTTTGAGTATGGCTCAAACTTACTTCAGCAGTCGTTCATAGCTGGATATGTCTGTAACGATCGATATCTCCAAGAAAGAGTTGACCGCGACTATCCTGGCTTTAAAATCAATCCTGAAAAATACAAACAGGTCGATAGTCCTAGCGAAACTTGTCTGTATGCCTGCTTGGGCTATGAAAATGCTTACTGCTCGTCGTCAAACGATCGAGATTATTATATGACGATCGATGGCTTCTTAGGGAAATACCAACTAATCAAATTAATCGATGCACCTACTCCACAAAGATCGTATCTAAATTTTCCTGTTAGAGCAGCAAATAGTTTGGTTGGACTCAGGAGTATAAAATTGAAAAATTCAATCAACGCGATCGCTAGCGATCTTACTATCCAACTAGATTCAGTCCAATTTATTTCTGTTTGTACTATCTCTGGGACTTTGATGTATGTGACGATCGAATATCTTCCTAAAATTTTCCAAGCGATCTTTAGTAATATTCGATAACTCTCGATCGTCATAGATTTGAATTGATCGCAGGTTCTAGCACCGTCAAAAATCGCGATCGAGTCTCGATTTTAGCTTAATGCTATCGGCACTTGGCTTCAAGTAAACAAGCACGATCCGAGTCGCCAATTTCAATTTGAATGGTGGTATGTTCGATGCCAAAACGATCGTGTAACTCTTGGCAAATCTGTGCCAAGAACTCATCGCCTGGATGTCCTGCTGGCGTCACGAGGTGCGCCGTCAGCGCAGTCTCTACCGTACTCATACTCCAAATATGGAGATCGTGAACCTCCGCTACACCCGGACGCTCGGATAGATAAACGCGCACCGCACGCTCGTCAATGTTGTTGGGCACTCCATCAATCGCCAGCCGAAATGAATCTTTTAGCAATTCCCACGTACTGAGAACAATGAAACAGCCGATAATTAGGCTCAGTAACGGATCGAGCCACAACCAGTGAGTCAATAGCATCCCCACTCCTGCCAAGACGACACCAATGGAAACTAGTGCATCTGCCGCCATGTGTTGAAATGCGGCACGGATATTCAGATCGCCTTTGCGCCCCGATAAAAACATTAAGGCTGTGCCAGTCTTAATCGCCACCCCAACAGCCGCAACACCAATCACGATCGCACCATTAACTTCACCAGGATTGACTAAGCGTTGGATTGCTTCCCAAATAATACCGCCAGTGGCAATCAGCAGCAAGACAGCATTGAGAAAAGCGGCAAGTACCGATGACTTACGCCAGCCATAAGTGTAGCCAGCGGAAGCTTGACGACGGGCGACTATAGTCGAAGTCCATGCCAGCAGTAATCCTAAAACATCACTGAGATTATGCCCTGCATCTGCCATCAGCGCGACTGAATTAGCCTGCCATCCAAAGACAAATTCTGTCAGCACAAAACCACTATTGAGGATCGTTCCCACCACAAAAGCTCGATTGTAGTTAGCAGGTGCGTGATGATGATGATGCCCATCGAGATCGTGATGGCTATGTGAGTGCTGATGGGGCATTTTGGCAAGATCCTCAAAATTAGCAGGTGGGCAAACAGGAATATTTCAACATCATCATTCAAACATCATTGAGTTACTTTGTGTTATTACTACACCTCTAATTAAATCGGATCTGGGTGGTTAGCTAAGTGTTGCTGTATCTTCATATCATAACAAGCGACATCCCCAAGAAATGGCGCGTCGGGAAATCGGGGAATTCATTACTTATTTGGCAGCAGAATGTAATATTGTTACCTCAACCCAAAATCGATCGGAACGCTCGATTCTGTTGCCAGATCGAACCGATGTCGGCGATCGTCACAGATGAAAAATCGTCGCCTCCTACCACTTGGCAAGGTATCCTAATTACGCACAGTCGCGATCGATCTAACTACGCTCAAACACTTCCAGATCGAAACACTGCCAATGCCTCTTCTAAATGGTTGAAAAAGCGATTTGCGCCGATTAAATCCGTCAGCTCATCGCGATCGAATTGTCTCCTTACTTCTGGTGGAAGACCAGAAATAATTAAAGCGACATGCTGCATAGACAACTCATTTACAACATCCCGAATTGTCAAAGCGGCAGAGTAGTCAATTCCCGAAATCGACCTGGCTTCGAGAATCAACCATTTGACTGGTGGATTAGCATTTTTGACTAAACTTAGTACTTGTTCCGAAAAGAAAGTGGCATTGGCATAGAATAAATCGCGACTGAATCGATAAATAATTAAACCCGATTCAGAGCTATTGCCTGGGCGAGCGGGAATCGCTTGCCACATTCTATTTTCATCGGGAATAATAATCGCTGAATAAGGTCGATAACTATGCCGTACGTGTAAGATCAGAGATAACATTACTGCGGCGATAATTCCTTCTTTAACGCCGATAAATACCACCGTTACTGCGGTAACGATTGCTAGATAAAATTCTTCGCGATGGGTTTTGAAGATCGATCGCAATCCCTGAATATCGATTAAGCGTAGCCCGATCGAGAACACAATTGCTGCTAAAACTGGATTGGGTAAATAACTAATCGGTTTAGCGAGGAAGAGGATGACGATGAGGACGACAGCAACTGTAGACAGTTGCGCTACTTGGCTGCGTCCGCCGGCAGTATCGACAATTTCCGTTTTGGTCGGGCTACCATTGACGACAAATGTACCCGTCAATCCCGCTGCGAGATTGGCTGCCGCTAAACCTTCGAGATCGATATTGGCATTAAAATTGTCACTGTAACGAAAGGCGTAGGCGCGAGCAGTGGCAGCACTTTGAGCGATAATCACAATACAACAGGAAAGGGCAATCCCCACAACTTGGGGAATTTCAGCGAGTGTAACTGCGGGCAAACCCCAAGATGGCAAACCGCCCGGAACGTTACCAACGACAGATATGCCATAACTGGCAAAGTCAAACTGCCAACTGGCAAAGATCGCTACCAATACTGCCAGCAATGCGCCAGGGAATTTGGGGATAAATCGATCGAATAATTGAATCGTCATCAACACGGCGATCGAAATACCGATGGCTAAGGGGTTCGCGTGGGGCAATCCGGCGATCGCGGTGAGGATCTGTCGTACGGGTTGATGTCCGCCACCTTGGAGATCTAACAACCCAGGCAATTGACCGATTGCCACTTGAATGCCGACACCCGTCAAGAACCCAATCAAGACAGTCCGCGAGAGAAAGTCAGCCAAGAAACCGAGCCGAAACAGCCGTGCTAATAGCAGCAATCCCGCCACGAGGATGGCGACTAGCTGGGCTAGAGCTAAATAATGTGGATCTTCCGGCGGTACCAATCCCAATAGCCCTGCTGCCAAAATTGCTGCCGTTGCCGAGTCGGCAGCGACGACGAGATGGCGCGAAGAACCGAAGATCGCAAAGACGATCGCGGGTAGCAGGAGTGTATATAAGCCTGTCGCGATCGGCGTACCCGAAATCTTGGTGTAGCCCATCACTTCCGGGATGCCGATGGCCGCCAGGACAATGCCCCCAATCAGATCGTTGCCAATATTCGCACGGTTTAGCGGTAAAATCCCCTGAAACCAGCGAGAGGGCGGTTTGAATGGTTGCCGACCGATCTTTTCTATCGAATTTTTCATGTATTTCCAGTCGATATCCTCTACTAAACTCATTCCTAAATTACATTAATCTGCCTTACACAACCGATCGCTTAATTGTCAATAATCTCGCTTGGTTCGATCGGCATCAGCACTACAAAATTGGCGATCGCTGGCTGAGAGACTGGCGGAGCTAGCCGGATTGGAAATGGCGCGATCGATCGATTCAAATTGTTCGCGCACCCCAGATTTGAAACCGGATCGGTATGCTAGCGACGTTCACATTAATTAATAGCAAAAGCGATCGAGCTGTTACCTCAACATTTGGGAGGATTTTCAAGACAATCCGGCCCGAGCAGAGCGATGTCGATCGGTGCTGAAGGCGGTGACAGTTGGCGAGTTGCGCTGAGCAAAGATTTACAAGTACCCGTGGGTTGCCCGATCGACTCTCGTGTTTCCCCAATCCCAACCCAACCTTAATATTAGTCAAGTATGCTGTTACAGGTATCCATCTGACAGGGCACCTGCTGTTGCTAAGCTGAAAGGTGCTCGATCGGTGGCAGCTAACTTGTAGATCCTTGGAGTCAGCTCATGGCATCTTATCGGGATATTATTGGGTATTTTCGCGGCTACGGCAAGATCGCGACCATCAGCATTGCCGCATCGAGTCTCTTCGAGGTTATAGATTTAACCGTACCCTATGCGATCGGTCAAATTCTCAATGTCCTCTCCAAACAACCGCTCGATGAGCCGTTGGCAGCACTCACGCAGGCGATCGCGACTAGATTCAATCTGCCAGCATCAACCGATCTATCGCTGGCTGTGCTGCTGGCAATCGTGTTTGTCGTATCCGTCGTGCGCGCACCGATTCAGCCCTGGATTGGCAGTTGGTTCCACTGGGCGATCCCGCTGCGAGCACGGCGCGATCGTGCCGATCTGACGATCCAAAAAATTCTTACCTTACCCCTATCTTTTTATGATGAAAACAACCCCGGTCGGATTGCCGGACGGGTCGCACGCGGGTTAACCAACCACACTTGGACTTATCCAGAAATTGCCGGACAGTTGATTCCGAAATTAGTCAGAATCTTCGGCATTTTTATCGTAATTTGTGTACTGGAGTGGCGGATTGGGATCGTTTTCTTGCTCTCGTTTACAGCTATTTTAGGCTTTAGTCTCAAAGGATTGCGCTATATTATCAAACGCGAGGCACTCCTGGATCGCTATATGGAGAATACCGAAAGCCGCACCTCCGAAATTATTACCAATATCAAAACCGTCAAAGCCTTCGCCGCCGAACCTTACGAACTCGATCGACAGCGGCAACGCTTAGACCGAGAGTTAACGGTCGTACTCTACCGGATTCATAAGAGTTACGTCCGCTTGAATATGTGGCAGCGCACAGTCGTTCAAAGCTGCATCTTTGGCGTACTGGTGATGACCCTACTCGCCACCCTGCGCGGCGAAC
>NZ_JANPGM010000139.1:0-3112 GCF_031423935.1 Chamaesiphon sp. VAR_69_metabat_338 | reverse complement strand
CGATTTATTCGTGAAGTGGTACAGGTTAATGGTGAAACTATCTTAGTTTTAGGTACTCGCAAAGCAGAAAGTAGCAAGCGGGCGATGACGATGCTTAAGCACGAGAAAAATCGAGTGAGAGATTACCTTAGCCCTAATAGCCGTTTACATAATTCATTGATTTACAGCCCGATCGAGGATTGGCGGACTGATGAGGTGTGGATGTATCTGATGCAGTTCCCAAATCCTTGGGGTGGGAATAATCAGGACTTATTCAGCCTATATCGCGGTGCGACTGCCGATAATGAATGTCCGTTAGTAGTCGATACCTCTACGCCTAGTTGTGGTGATTCTCGGTTTGGTTGCTGGGTGTGTACCCTCGTGAGCAAAGATCGATCGATGGAAGCAATGATTCAAAATGATGAAGACAAAGAATGGTTGCAACCGTTGTTAGATATTCGGAATGAATTGGACATTCATGACGATCGCGACAAGCGAGATTTTCGGCGTATCTATGGTAGAGTCGAACTGTTTGAGCGTAAGGCAACTGAAGGGACTGAGGTAGTGCCAATTCCTGGGCCATATACTAAATTTTGGCGCGAACATTGGTTGCGACGAGTATTGGCAGCACAAGTGGAAATTCAACAAACTGCACCGCCAGACATGCGCGAGATTACGCTGATTACTGATGAAGAATTAGGCGAAATCAGACGAATCTGGTTGGAAGAGAAGCACGAATTTGACGATAGTTTACCGCGTATTTATGAGGAAATTATGGGCAAAACCTTTCAAGATACCCGCATCCAAGAAAAGCAGCTATTAGGTGGCGATGAATGGTCGATTTTAGAAGAGATCTGTAGCGATGATGCCATGCACCTAGAATTGATGGCCAAGTTGCTCGATACCGAACGCCAACATGCTACCAAATCGCGGCGGGGGGTTTTTGAAAACCTAGAGAAGTGCTTTGATAGTAGCTCGCGATCGAAAGAAGAAGCGATCGAACACGCGCACCAAAAGCGCGATTTGAAGGAGGCTGCCAGTCGGGGCGACGTCGAGAAGGTGAAGCAGTTAACCTGGGCGCAGATGAAGTTTAAGACTGATGAGGAAATCGATGAAGATAGCCCCTTAACTTAGCTTCTGTTATGGTCAACGCTCTGATTGACCCCCAGTATCGAAATACTCTCGCCAATAGCTAATCAGCCCGTTTTGAAACTCAATGACGATCGCGTCATCCGATTGGCTGTGCTTACCTGTAGCCCGTTCTAGATCCTCATAGTGCCACTCTACCGCCGCTCGGTCGCTATCGATGATGATGCGGTAGATCGTAATGCTAATATTTGCATACGCTCGCGCAAACTTGGCGATTTCCTCACGAATTTGCTCCCGACCTTGCCACCGTTGATTAGGGACGATTAGTTGGGCATCTATTGTAAATAACTCAGCCAGGGTGTCCGCATCACCAGCGATCCATGCTTTTCGAGCTTGCTCGATCGTCGATCGAATCTGCTGTGGCGATAAGTTGCGATCTCCAGTTGCATCCATACCAGACATTAAGCCAATTAAAATAATTCCGATCGATAACCACCGTACTAAATTGTAAACTAGGCTCTTAATCAATTTCTATGCTCACCGAGCGATTTTTAGCAACCAATCGACTAAATTATTAATAAATCTATCGATCGGCTGAAATATATTTAGAGAACAAAGTTTGTCATCTGGCCTGAAATTTAGCACTTGTTTTCGATTGTAGCAATCCTCAATAGAGCAGGACAATCGCTGTATTGTCCGCTACGTTTTGAGGTTAAAAATCAAGAGCGCGATCGCTGCTCGTGAATGATTTATGACAGATTGCTAGATTTCGATCGCGATGAGTGTCGATGCCATAGCGAGAGGAAGGTACGCACTCAATCATCGCGAGCTGGCAAGTGCTGATGGTTGACAGGTGGCGAGCAATGGCATTCACCAGCGGGATCGCCTTGCCCGAGGGCCTCCCGCCACAGCTACGCCTAATTTTCGGGCACCTCGGCGATCTGATGCGATCGGGGTAGCGGTTTCGATCGGGACTAAATATTAAAAAAAAGTATCGTAATTGACCAAATAGCATTCCCCTGTTAGATAATTTTGGGTAACATCAAGATAAGTAAACTTAATCAGTAGCATAACGGGGATCGTAGTAATGACGGAGCGAACGGATTGGCGTGAAGTGCAAGCAGAAGGATCGGTCTATCGTCCCGGCCAAAAGGTCGAAGTCAAGCACCGTCCGGGGATCGTCGATACAGTAATTGCTTACGATCCGATGATGGTGCCACCCGTAATGCTCGCCAGCGATCCCCAGCCGCGCTACCCCGAAGAATTAACATTAATCTCGTCAGTGGGCACTGGGTTCAATTGGCTGCATTCTTGGACTAGAGATCTGCCTAGCTCCGCATCAGCCAGCGGTCATGCCCGCAAGCTGGTAACTAGAACCCAAAGTTAGGAGTGGGGATCGCCTGCGGGATCTGCGATCGACAATGAAGATACGATTGCGAATTGTAACGCGGATGTCCCGCTTGAGGTCGATTTTCTGCGATACTGATATACCGATAAAAGAATTATTGTTGGGACGATCTCATGCGGGATGCTGTAACAAATCTCATTAAAACTTACGATATAACAGGTCGCTATTTAGACCGCAACGCGATCGATAGCTTAAAGTCCTATTTTGATAGTGGTGCGGCGCGAATTGCTGCTGCGGGCGTAATCAATGCCAATGCAGCCGCGATCGTCAAGCGCGCTAGCTTGCTGCTCTTTGACGAATTGCCAGAACTCATTCGTCCTGGAGGTAACTCATATACCACTAGACGTTATGCGGCTTGCCTGCGGGATATGGATTATTATCTGCGATATGCTAGCTACGCGATCGTCGCTGGCGATACTCAGGTGTTGGACGAGCGCGTCCTGCAAGGCTTACGCGAGACTTATAACTCTCTTGGCGTGCCGATTGGGCCGACAGTGCGCGGCATCCAAATCATTAAGGATTTGGTCAAGGCTCAGTTAGTTGCGGCTGGCATTGCCGATACTAGTTGCGTAGATGCACCTTTCGATCGGATGACCAGCGAAATTAGCGAACGGGATCTCTAAGCTTGCTAGCGCA
>NZ_JANPGM010000138.1:0-3803 GCF_031423935.1 Chamaesiphon sp. VAR_69_metabat_338 | reverse complement strand
AATCTAATTTGTTGAGGATTTAGTTGACGCTCGTCTGTCCAACTGTTGACATGAAAACTTTCTTGCGCTGACGATCGTCTGTCCAACTGCAGACACGAACACCCTCAGATTTAGCTAACGATCGTCCATCCAACTGCAAACACGAACACCCTCAGATTTAGGTGACGATCGTCCGTTCAACTGCAGACACGAACACCCTTAGATTTAGCTAACGATCGTCCATCCAACTGCAAACACGAACACCCTCAGATCTAGCTAACGATCGTCTGTCCAACTGCAAACACGAACACCCTCGGATTTAGTTTATGATCGTCTGTCCCAACTGCAAACATGAAAATCCTCAAGGAGCAACTAACTGCGAAGCTTGTTATACAGCCCTACCAGCGACTAGAGCTTGCCCAAACTGCGGCGCATCGATGCAACTCGATGCTACATTTTGCGGACAGTGCGGTCATAACCTCAAATCGGCAGAGTCGAAATTACCGATCCAGTTACCGCCGCCTGCGGTTGCGGAGATCGACCCACCACCAGTAGCAGCAGCTAATAATGTGGAGTTACCACCGACAATATTGACGGAGCCAGAAGCAGATTTGTGGGTAGTACCCAGTTCCCCGCTCGTTACTCCCAGTAACGAAACGTCCGCACCACCACCGATCGAGCCGGCAGAAAATATCGCGCCGACTGTCGTCCCTGTGGAAATTGAGGTAGCGTCGATCGATCCTCCAGCACCACTACTGGCAATCGAGCAGCCACCATTGAGCCGCCAATTATTGCATCTTCAGACAAATACAATTTTAGAGATTCCGTCCGATCTCCAAGTAATTCATGTGGGCAAACCAAATGAAACGATCGCGCCAGATATCGATGTCTCGAAATTTCCTTGCGCGGAAGTTGTATCGAGAATTCATGCCAGTATTCAACTAGAAGATAACAACTACTACATTGAAGATTCGGGCAGTGCTAATGGTACTTATATCAACCACAATGTCCTCGCTAAAGGCAATCGTCATTTATTGCGGGATGGCGATCGCATCGGGTTGGGGAAGGGAGATCTCGTCACGCTGATTTTTCAATCGCCCACTGCCTAAATAGTCCGGATCGCATCTGTTGAGAAACAGCAAGGTTTCGGCACTTCTTGCTGACGATCTGCGATCGCAATGGTGGTGAAGATCGACTGCGCGACTTGTTAGATTCGATCGGTTAATTGGTATTCATCGATCGTGTTTGGAGACGATTCGCGCACGAATTCAATTCTACTGAATCGAATTTTCTAGACAAAGTTTAATGAATCCGAGTTGTTCCATTCTTGTCAGTAATTATCGAATATATGTCCGCGATCGTGCTCAGTCTGCTTAATTCAGTTCCCGTACAGACTTGGACTTTTGACTCTGAAAATGTCATCCGCATCGGACGAGCTACCGACAATCAGGTAATATTGTTTAGTGCTGTTGTCTCTCGCCACCATGCCGAATTACGGTGGCATGAAGTTGATGGCTGGCACCTAATCAACATCAGCCCCAATGGAACTTATTTGAATAGTGAAGCCATTAAAGACACCGCTGTCAGCAGTGGGATGGTGATTCGACTAGCCACATCCGGGCCAAAAATTCAGATTGACTTAAATTAATTGATAATTGCGGATGCATTTTCGGACGGGTTCCCCGTCCATGAAAATGCACCAAGCAGCGGATCGATCGCCTTCGGCGGGGCAAAGCCCTACGCGCAGAGGTTTCCGACCCATGGCTTGCACCAAGCAGATAAGTGATAGTTAATAATTGGGTTTAAAGGTGCGGAGATTCAAACTCCGCACCTTTAAACAATCTGCCTAAAGGCAGCGGCTTTCAAGCATTGCTATTCGGTAAAGGTATCGGCTGTCACAGCTCTGACCAACTTAGCTGCTGCTTAAGTACGTAATTGAACGGGCATGACTAGATAAGTCATTTTAACTCCACCTAGCGGTGTGAGAATTACAGGTTCGAGTGGGCCATTGAGACTGATGGTAATTTCTTGAGTCAGAAGGGTTTTTAAGCCATCCATCAAATATTTAATGTTAAAAGCGATATCTAAATCGGCACCAGAAACTTGTCCGGCGAGCGATTCTCTGCCACTACCGCGATCCTGACTTTCGACCGATAAAGCGATCGATTGACTGGCACTATCGATGCTAAATTTAACTAAATTAGTCTGATCTGCCAGCACGGCAATTCGTTCGAGGGCACTGAGCAACTGCTTGCGATCGAGTGTAATCTGACGTTGAAATTGTTTGGGAATCAGTAACCGATAATCGGGATATTTACCTTCGAGCGTGCGCGTAGTTAATTTGCAATCGCCCCAACCAAAAACCACCTGTCCTTGTTCCAATTGCAGTCCCAAGCGGTCGTCGTCTTGCCCAGATCCGAGCATTTTCTCCAGTTCTCGCAACGCTTTAGCTGGCACGGTTACTTCAAACGAGCCAATGTTCGCTGGCTCTAATGGCTCTGAATTCTCCTCGGTGGCAGCTTCCGTCTCATTGGGATAAACTTCCACAATCCCTAAGCGGTGGCCATCTGTGGCGGCAAATTCCAATCGCTCCGGCTCTACCTTGAGATAGACTCCTGTCAGTACTTGTTTGCTTTCATCCTGGCTACAGGCGACCAGAGACCCCTTTAAGCCATCGATAAAAGCCGTGGCTGAGAGTTGGTTGGTTTCGCCTTGTTCGATCGAGGGGAGTTCGGGAAATTCTTCGGCACTCATGCCTCGTACTTGGTAGCGACCCGAAACCGAGGTAATTGTCACCAGATTTTCGCCCGCCGCATCATCGAGAGTAATCTCGCCACTGGGAAGTTTGGCGACGATGTCATTTAACAATTTTGCCGGTAGCGTCAGGATGCCAGCTTCTTCTACCTGCGCGCTAAAGTTAGTTTGAATGCCCAGACTCAGATCGAATCCTGTCAGTTGGATCGTATCGGGATTGGTGGTGGCTTCGAGCTTGATATTCGCCAAGACTGGATGGGTGGGGCGAGTGGAGACAGCGCGGCTCACCAAGGCTAAGTTAATATTGAGATCGTGCTGGGTGCAGACAAATTTCATGAAGTTGGGTGTTAGGAGTGAGGAGCGAAAAGTGCGTTCTTGGGGTTTCCCCGCTTGGGTTCGTTCCATGGTCGGGGAACCCGACCGGACGATACGGTGGGACAGGCAAGTAGAGCACCTTTTCAAGACAGATTCGAGCGGATGTAAAGACTGTCCGTGTTTGGTTATACCTGAAAAGCGAACCTGCCAGCGCAAAAATTGCTCTCCACAGGTGGATTTTAGGCAATTTTACTGACACAGATCGACTTTAAACCTTACTTACTCCGTACTTGGAGCTTGAAAAAGTCACCGTCAGCGATCGATTGCTCGATCGTATAGCCAGCCATCTTGAGACTGTCGGGTACTTGCTCGATCGGTTCGCCAGCATCCAGCCAAACTTCTAACATTTCACCAGCAGCCATCTGTTCGAGTTTCATTTTCGTCCGCACAAAATTAATCGGACAAGGGGTACCGCGTAAGTCTAGTTGAGTCATCTATTTAGGGGATAGGGGTTAGAGGTTAGGGGATAGGGTTGAGGAGAATTAGTGAAGAGATAACGATTGTCAGAAATTTTCAATTCATCGCTTCATTCCTATCCCCTATCCCCTATCCTCTATTCCCTACTTAAAGACATTCCCAAAAATACTTCCAATGCCACCTTTCCCGACCCGATCGCCGCACGCTTTCAGATTGAACACCTGATTCTCAGCAACGTTGAGGTGTACGACAGTGATCTGGGCGTGAATATCGGCGGC
>NZ_JANPGM010000137.1:0-6939 GCF_031423935.1 Chamaesiphon sp. VAR_69_metabat_338 | reverse complement strand
CGTGTAGCATCCTTTTCCCCATGCCAGCAGCGGGAATTAATAAGTGCATTTTAGGGGATAGGGGATAGGGGATAGGGGATAGGGGATAGGGATGAGGCTTTAGGCTTTAGGCTTTAGGCTTTAGGCTTTAGGCTTTAGGCTTTAGGCTTTACACTGTATTCTATATTCTTCCATAACATCCTATTCACTATTCACTATTCACTATCCTCTATTCACTATCCCCTATCCCCTATTCCCTCTTAGGAACTCCAGGACTAATTTTCGGTGTGGGGGTGCGGAAATATTCGTAGGCGATTTTTGACATGGTGCGGACTAGTTCCGGCCCCGTTGGATCGTTATAGGGGCGGTTGACGAGGACTGCGGCGATATATTTTTTGCCGGAGGGGAGTTCGATCGAGCCGACATCGGCAATCAGCGAGCCAATATCGCCAGTTTTGTGGGCGATTTTTGCACCTGCGCCTAAGCCTTGGGGGAGCATGGTATTGCGGTAAGTATTGCTCATCATGTTTAACATCTGGGTGCGGGCAGCATCGGAAACGATTTTACTACTTGGGGACTGTTGAGTAGTAGGGTCGATCGATCTCATCAATCGCGCCAATTCTCTAGCCGTAGTGACATTTTTGCCTTCGAGATCGGGGAGGGGCCGATTGATGGCGGTCATTTGCAGCCCCCAATTCCGAAACCTTTGATTGAGAGCTGACGCGCCACCCAACCGTCGAATCAGTAAATTGGTAGCGGTATTATCACTGATGGCGATCGCTTTGGTCGCAGCAACGAGGATACTCACCTGCGTCCCGGGTTTTTGCTCTTGTAAATCTCCAGATCCCCCCACGATCGATTTTTGGTCGATGGTGAGTTGTTCGGATAATTTGACTTTACCCAGATCGACATCCTGAAACAGCGCGATTAAAATCGGTAATTTAATCGTACTGGCTGCTGGTAAGACTCGATCGGCTCCGAGTTGGCTGTACTCGCCACTATCGCTATTAACGAAAATATAGCTGGGATCTAATTTAAGTTTGGTTTTAATCGCAGCCTGAAGTCGATCGGTCAGTTCGATACTTGCAGTAGTTTGCTGGAGATTGTCGATCGGGATCGGGAGTGGTTTAGGTGGGGGAGCGATATCGATCGAGAGCGGTGCTTTGGGGGGATTGACGATCGACATAGCTGTACCCGCGATCGCACTTGCGCCCAAGCCACAGATACTCGCTCGAACCAAGAGAACAAAGAGCCAGACAGATCGATCGATCTGTCTGGCTCTTTGTTGGCGCGATGGTTTCCGGCGGCGGGTTTTAGGATTTTTTGTGCGCTGGTTACTAAAGTTTGAAGCCATATTGGGAAGTGAGGAGCTAGAAATGGTGCTAGATCGGTATCGAGACAAGCTGTAAGTAACGTGAGTTCGGGTCAAGGATATTTGCTTTGTTCGAGTCCCGCCTCCGATTGTGTCTTGACCGAAACGCACGCTGAGGAAACCTCAGCGCGATTTCGGTCGCAAATCGGGGCTATTGCAACAAAGTCCGCCTAAGCGGACTAGTTAATCAGTCCGCGTAGCGAAAAGTGCGGTCTTGGGCTTTGCCCAAGTGAAGCACCTTTTCAAGACAGGCGGACTTTGCATCACAAGCCGAGACTTCCAGTCTCCAGGCATTTCTTAACCCGAACTGCCGTTAAGTAAGCGACTCCCGATCGAGAGGTACAATACGCGGAGCTTCAGGGCGAACTGTTAACTAGCCACAATCCACAATCCACAATCCACTATCAACTGTTACCCAATTCCTGAGATCTCTTGGTCGCAGCCATCACCGCTTCAATTAGTGCCGATCGAAAACCTGCTTGCTCTAGCTGTCTGACTCCGGCAATCGTCGTCCCGCCCGGACTAGTAACGCGATCTTTTAATTGGGCGGGATGGAGTTGTGATGCTTGTAACAGCGTGGCTGTGCCCAACACCGTTTGCAAGGCCAATCGATCGGCGATCGCACGGGGGAGACCGGCAGCAACGCCACCATCGGCTAGTGCTTCGATCGCGATCGCCACATACGCGGGGCCAGAACCAGACAAACCAGTCACGGCATCCATTAAAGATTCAGGGATGGTGACGACTTCCCCAACGGCTTGGAAAATTTGGGTCGCTAGCTCCATCTGCTCGGCACTGACGCGAGATCCGGCGGCAATGGCCGTCAATCCCATTCCGACAGTTGCGGGCGTATTGGGCATGGCGCGGACTACGGCTCGATCGGGAAATGCCCGTTCGAGTTGGGAAATACTGACCCCCGCCAGGATGGAAATTATTACCTGCTCGGGATTGAAGCGAACGATCCCACTCGCCACCAAACCAAAAATTTGGGGCTTGACTGCCAGTAGTAACACTGGAGCCATTGCCACCAAATTATTATCATCAGTTACCTCAACTCCATATAACTGGTGCAGAGATTCCCGCTGTTTAAGTGTGGGTTCGCCGATCGCGATTTCGGTACGCTGATAAGTACCTTGTGTAATTAGGCGGGAGACAATGGCAGAACCCATGACCCCGCCACCGATGACACCTAGTTTGACCGACATAAGATTTCGTGCTTTTAGTTATCGAGCAGCTCAATACCGATTGCAGTTGCCCTAGTTAACTAAGTTACTGAGCGGCGACGATCGGCTCAGTGCCCCATGCAGGAGTCGATTGACTCGATCGAGTGCGACCGACTGTCCGCTCTGCTGGTGCTTGTTGGTTAGTCGTGTCATTGATGACTGTAGTCGGCGTACTGACTTGGACACAGTTTGGCGTGAACAAGAAGATATTATCACCAATCCGTTCGTAGTGACCGTCAATTGCATACGTACCACCAGCCACGAAATCTACCGATCTCTGAGCTTCTTCTTGACGGATCAGTGTCATGTTCAGGATCACGGACTTCCTCTGCCGCAATGCATCGATCACTTGGGGCATCTCTTCAAAAGAACGTGGTTCGATTAAGATCATTTCGGATACTCCATGCACGATCCCTGGCATCCCCACGACGTTATTAATTTTGGTAGGAGTGCGCGTTTCGGCAGTTACGCGTCGGAAGCCACGTCGTTCTTCTTCGATAATTGGCTGTTGAGCTGGGGGTTCTGGTTGCTGAAATTCAGTGCGATACGCATCACTATCTGTGTCATCGCAATCATCGTAATCTTCTTCGTTTAAACCCATGAAATCTTTGAATCTGTCTAAAACTTTCACCTTTAACTACTCCTGCGCCCTGTTGTTGTGGTATTGATGCTGCGTAACTATACTATGCTGACGAGCTACTCTCGAAGGCTAATCTTCAACGGCAAGTACAGCACTCGATCGATTATTGTCTGAAGCACTAATTTTGTTGACAATCCAAATGTCAGAAGATGCCATCCCAACGGGCTGGGTATAACAATACGGAGTATCGTTCGCTCTGACACCGAGCATAGTATCACAAAATTCAAGAATATTAAGAGAATCTTTAGGAATTTAAGATTTTCATATTCGCGTGCATCTTAGTCTTCATTCGGCCATTCTGCTGGAAAACCTGAATTTTCTGACCCATATGCGGTCCGATCGACGATCGGGATAGTAGAAAATGCGGATGAGAAGAATCTTACATTAAATTACAATGATTGTGCTAGTCATTGTAACGATCGAGTCAGCTATAGTAACACCTACCAGAATAGGAGTCGATTGGTTAATGGGAAAGTAAAAGTGCTTAACATAACTTAGGCATTTTACACCAACGCAAAATCACTCGCGGTTAAATCGACGGATTTAATTAACATCAATTAAATCAATACCTTGAAAATGAGATTTTCCAGGTATTCGTGCATCGGCACCTATCGTCTATACACATTGACTCTAGGTTAGTTCGATACAGTCACCGATATTGCTGTGGTACCAATCTTGAAGTGAGACGATCTAGAGTTAGAAACTGTTCCAGATATGTATTTTCAGCGGACACCAGCGAAGTTGTCGTAGATTGACGGCTCGGTGATGTTGACCGCTTGCCAGCACACCCTCGATGTAGAGGGAGTAAGACATTTAGATACAGTTGCATAGTTTAGTACCGATCGCCGTTCTAAAAATCGATCGAATAATTTTACTTGATACTACTTAATAACTGTTTACAATCGGTTTTCATTCCTTAATACGCTGGCCGAATAAAATACTGCCGAGCCGGACGATGGTGGCTCCAGCAGCAATTGCCGGTACATAGTCACCAGACATCCCCATCGATAGTTCGGTCATTTGGAGATTCAACTCTGGTTGGAGGGCAATCTGCTGGCTGAGATCCCGCGCCCGATCGAATAATTGTTGCGTTTGCACTGTGGTTAAACCCAGTGGCGGAATCGCCATCAAACCGCGAATATGTAGGTGTTGAGATTTAGCAATTTGGGGCAAATCGGCGAGCAGCTCGGGAATCGTCCAGCCATATTTATCGGGATCGGGCAGGATTTTGACTTGGAGACAGATCTCGATCTGTTTTTCTAATTCCCCACAGACACGATCGATCTGCTGAAGTAGCTTAAGGCTATCGACTGAATGAATCCAGTCAAACATTTCCACGGCTTTGCGCACCTTATTGCCCTGCAAATGTCCGATCAGATGCCAACAAATATCTGGCAAGTCAGCTAGTTCGGCTTGTTTTACCTGCGCTTCTTGAATCCGACTCTCGCCAAAATCCCGAATCCCGGCAGCATAAGCCTCCCGGATCGAATCTACAGGCACCTGCTTACTGACCGCCATCAATTTTACTGAAGGCGGTAAATTTTGACGAATAGTCTCGATATTGTGGGCGATCGTCATCTAGGGGCTAGGGAGTAGAGAGTAGGAGGTAGAAGTGAGGATCCTGGAAATTCCCTCCAGGTTGAATACCGTCAAGACAAAACAGGGGATCGCGCTCTTACTCACTATTATGTACGATCGACCATAGTTGGTTCGTAACTTGGCTACCCTGGGAAATTTTTTTGCATCGTTGATTGTAGCTCTTGAGATTCGAGAATTTGACCATTGCGTCTGAGTAACCGAATGCGAGTATCGATCGTCAAGCGAGCATCAGCACGAGTTACTGGCTGAAACAACAATCCTTCGGCATTATAACTAACTAGAAAAAAAACGCGCTGTGCGTAAAGAGTCGTAAATAGTTCTTGGTTCTCCTCAACAATACAAATGCGATAGAGCAAGCCAAAAGTCGGATGGTTGAGGTAGTTTTCGGAAGTCATTAAGTAGGGGATGGGGGATAGGGAATAGGGGTAGAGAGAGGTTAGATTTGATAGAGGTTAGATTTTATGAAGGTTATAGTTTTAGGGAGAAAGATAAGAACGCTTGCGTCCTATTCCTAATCTTTATTATTCCCTAATACCTATCCCCTATCCCCTATCCCCTACTTAATACCCAACGCGGCGATTTGAGCGGCTGCTTTCTGGAGAGATTCTTGCCACTCGCGCTGGGGATTGCTGTCAGCGACGATACCGGCACCAACTTGCCCCCAGACGGTGCCTTGATGATACAACAATGTCCGAATCAAAATATTGAGATCTAGGCGACCGCGCCGGTCTAGATAGCCGCAGGAGCCGTAAAACAAGCTACGCGGGAAGGGTTCGAGCTGGGCGATAATTTCCATGCAGCGGACTTTGGGGCAGCCGGTAATCGTGCCGCCAGGAAACATAGCGCGAATCAGATCGATCGAGTCGTACTGGGGATCTAATTCGCCAGTCACATTACTGACCAGATGCATGACATGACTATAGCGTTCGATCGACAGCAATTCATCGACATGAACGCTACCCCAGCGGCAGACGCGACCGAGATCGTTGCGTTCGAGATCTACCAGCATGATATGCTCGGCAATCTCTTTGTCGTTACTCAAGAGTTCTGCTGCTAATTGCAAGTCTTGGGTGGGAGTGTGACCGCGTTTGCGGGTACCCGCGATCGGGCGAGTGGTGGCAAGTGGCGATTGGTACTGCACCAATCGTTCGGGGGAGCAACTCATCATCGATCCCCACGGGGTCTGCCAATAGCTGGCAAATGGTGAAGGGTTGATACGATGGAGATGTTGATAGATCTGCCAAGGATCGAGTTCGGTGTGAGTGCTAAACCGCAGGGATAAATTAGCCTGAAAAATATCGCCAGCTTGAATATATTTTTGAGCTTGTAAGATCGCCTGTTGATATTCAGTTTCTGATGTGAAAAATTCTAAATCTGTAGCGATCGAATCCGTGGAAGTCTTTTTTGGAGAGCGATCCCCACGATCGTCTAGTGTTAATTTCTCACTCAGCGCGGTTAATTCTGCAGTCGTAGATGCGGATATATATAAAAGTTGTTCCCAATGATCCAAAATCGCAAACGCCTGGGGAGCATACCAGTAAGCGATCGGAAATGGTAACGGGTCTGGTTTGCGATCGGGTAATGCTTCGATTTCCCAGGCTAGTTCGTAACCCAGCCAACCCAACCAACCGCCAGTAAAAGGTAGATGAGCTGGTAGATCCGATGTCTCCTGGCTATTTACCAGTAAACCGCGCAAACAATCTAAAATTTCCCCGATGGCTGGCGTAAATAAATGCACTTGTCCATCATCACTCTCTCGTGGTGCCCCTGCGCAAATCGAGTATCTTGCGATCGCATTTCGATCGGCATTAGTCACCGGACTTTCCAATAAAGTCGCAATGCGATCGGATCGAAATAATCGATCGAATATTTCAGAACCAGTACGATTGTTGAGGGGAAGGGTGAGGTGCAAAGCGGGACAAGGGGACGGGGAGAGGGGGAAAGGGGGCTAGGCGAAAGACATTAATGGTATTTGCTCTTTTCCCTAAAGCCTAAAGCCTGCTTGGTGCGCTGTCTTGACCCAAACGCACGCTGTAGGCGTTGGCGAAGCCTCTCCGAAGGAGATACGAAGCGAGACGTGCCGCTAGGCGGGAACCTCAGCGCGATTTGGGTCGCTAAACCCTCGG
>NZ_JANPGM010000136.1:0-3097 GCF_031423935.1 Chamaesiphon sp. VAR_69_metabat_338 | reverse complement strand
CCGCGCTATGCAGTTTTAGATGAAGCCACTAGCGCGCTCGACACTCAGAATGAAAAACAGTTATATCAACAGCTTCGCGATTCGGGAATGACCTTTTTGAGTGTCGGGCATCGGGAAAGTTTGAGCGATTATCACCAGTCGATTTTAGATCTGGCAACCGATCGATCCTGGGCATTAACACTCAAGGATAAGATCTAATTCGATCGACACAGATAGACGATCTCGCTCGCCCTAGTCAGAAGGAACTGATCCCGCTGCTTCCGCCGGGGGGTCTGGGGGCGGGAACCCCCAGATCTATCCACTGTGCGATCGCCAATATTCCCCCCACCCCGCATCTCACAGATCGAACCTTACGCAGGGGAGTTTGAGGGGCGGCGTCCCGCCTCCTCAACGGGGGGACTGGGGGTCGGAACCCCCAGATCCGGGTTCTGCCCCCACAAGAAAAGTTTGCAACCAGCAAGTATCGATTGCCTACCGCTACGCTTAACCAACCCAAGTTGCCGATCGACACCGCCGAGGTTGTAACGCGAACTAACTCACCAGTGCCACACCACGGCGATACAACTCCCGCGCATACTCAGTCCAAGTACCCTGCCCCCAATACCGGAAACAGCTAGTTTGCACCAATAAATTGTAGAGTAACGCAGCTTGATAATCCGATCGAGTAGTCACAGTCGGATCGGCAGCCACTAAGTTATCGAACTTTTGATGAAATAGCACGCTCAGCTGTTGCATCGGTTCGAGCACATTTTCATAGCCCTGTACCCAACTCAGATTATCCGTCCAGGAAGCACCATCCATATGGAATCGATCGTCGGTTGCCTTGAGCGCGACGATCGCATTTTCAACCGATTTGGTGTCGGTT
This sequence comes from Chamaesiphon sp. VAR_69_metabat_338, assembly GCF_031423935.1. Classification (NCBI taxonomy): domain Bacteria; kingdom Bacillati; phylum Cyanobacteriota; class Cyanophyceae; order Gomontiellales; family Chamaesiphonaceae; genus Chamaesiphon; species Chamaesiphon sp. VAR_69_metabat_338. Next base: position 2,232 of record NZ_JANPGM010000136.1, on the reverse strand, counting down.
TGGGCGGGATCGACTAGTTGCCAAATCTTGTGCTGTTGAACCCCTTGGCACACGGGATAATCTGCTTCAGTAATGCCGATACTGGCTAAAAGTTCTAAATATTCAGTCCCATTACAGCCGACAACACCCTGGTTTTGACCCTTAATTTCGTGCCAAGGACGGGGGAAATCGCGAGGGAATTCATTCATCATCACGCCGCCATTTTCACCGTCAGCAATTTGGGTAACAAGGCACGGAATCGATTTACCAGCTAGTTGCTGTTTGCCGCGACTTTTGGCTTCATAATAAGGTTGCATTTGGGCGACTAACTTGGTGTCCGAGCCTTGGGTTTTAATTAAGGCTGTAATGCTAATAGTTTCACCTTGAGAATTGCGCGCGACCAGCCGATTGGGGAGATATTTATTGTCTTGAGATAAACTCGCACCATCGAGCTGTTCGACAGAATGTTCCTGCACCATCAACCAGCGATAACCACATTCTTTGAGGGCCTTAATATAGGCATACAACACATCGGGATGATTGGGGAGATGCATTTCTGGCGGCGAGAATCCTTTCACACGCTTGAGGGCATCCATGCCAAAAATAGACGCAAAATGATGTTGCCATGCTTGGATCTGTAATTTGAGATCGGGCGTCGGCGTTGAAGGTACCACTGCATGGCTCCACATTGTCCCTAGCCACTCGACATGGGGCTGATACTGGCGATCGCAAGTAATCTTTTTCAGATGGTCGATAACGTCATTTCGCCCCATCTGCTGCAATCCCCACAACAGGTTGCCAGAGTAGTCCAACATGACGCGCGGATTGCAACCCTGGGCGACTAAATCGGGAATAAATTCCCCCATCCGCGCGTAACACCAAGCAAAGACACCCGCGTTATGATTGTCGCCTTCGCCTTGATGCTCGAACATGTATTGAAGATGCCCGATAAGTTCGCCCTGCGCACCAGCCGGAATCGTGGGTTGGTGCATGTGTAGCGCGCACGCAAACCCCGCCGTCATCTCAGCTAAATGGAGATTGCTATTCGGGAGAAAGACCAGTTCGTCATGGTTGACAGCAGCATTAATCTCAGTTTCGCGACCGCAAATACTCGGAATTTCCGAACCGATTTGGGCTAACTCGGAGATGGAGGATGAAGTAGAAATCACAATCGGCTCCTAATCTGACAACTTCTCTAGAATACCAAGCCCCATCTGGTTAGACCCGATCGACAGCCAGAAACTTAACTATCCAACAATCTCCATCGATCTGAACTTGTCGAGCATACGAAGCTAACAACTACAAACTGTCGAGTGTGGTCTATGATTACGGTAGAATTTCTAACCGTCGGCGATCGCATCACGCATTGAAAGTAACCTCTATCGCACCGGTAGATCGATCGAAGTGTAAACATGGAGGCTAGCACTGAATTTAACTCGATTCTGCGCCATGTTCTCAACCAATATTATCAAAGTATCCTCAATCGCTTCCCGGACGGCATGTGACTACATACTTATTTCCCCATCTCACCCAATACCAATTAAGTATAGGTGAAGAGATCGATATCGCGACTCTGGTCAACTTTCTCCAAATTACCTATCGGGAAATATCGCCCCAACAACAAGATTATCGACATCTTCAAGCCACAGTCGATCGCTACTTTAGCTCCGATACCCCATTATGGTTTGTGACTGCACCCGCGATCGAAACCTCTGTGCCACAAAGCATCATGCTGCCCACTAGAGAGCGCGCCCAGAAGATTGCTTGTCTATGGATAGGTACGGCTATCGACCAAGTTACGGGCATTAGGCATCCAAACATCTTTCTAATTTATGTCGATCCAAGCTATCGTCGCCAAGGAATTGCCAAAGCACTGATGGAATACGCCCAAACTTGGGCAAAAGCACAAGGTTATCACCAAATCGGCTTACAAGTATTTACCAACAATCAGCCCGCGATCGAGTTATATCAACAATTAGGCTATCAGCCGCGCGCGATTTCGATGATGCGAGAGCTTTAGGCTTTAGAGGGTGTTTGAAAAGTTATTTTTGACACCCGTAGTTGGTGTGAATCCCCCTGTCTTGTCTCCCTTAACCGTCGGGAAACAAAGGCGTGCGGGAGCCGCTAAATCCCCCTTAAAAAGCGGATGCCTTTTCGGTCGGGTTCCCCGACCATGAAAAGGCACCAAGCGGGGGACTAAGAATCCGGTTCCTCCCTGCTTGGTGCAACACATGCGGAGGGAACCTCCGCGTG
>NZ_JANPGM010000135.1:0-23139 GCF_031423935.1 Chamaesiphon sp. VAR_69_metabat_338 | reverse complement strand
CCTAACCTCTACCTAACAACCCATCGCATAACCACAGCGATAGTTAAAACTACAAGCTCGACAATGAGTCCCAGGATGGGGCGGAAATAAGCGATCGAAACAATCGGGATCGCGGCGATACTCTTGTAATTGCTGTTGGTGGAGCTGGGCAATTTGGGCTAATTTTTGGGCGATCTGAGCCAATCGAGCGGGTGTGGCAGTAATAAGTTCGGAGCTAGTCAGCGTCTCTAGATTGTAAAAAGAAGCCACGATCTCGCAATCTGGATACAGATAACTGCCTGCCAATAGATAAACATCGGCTTGACGGCGATCGAAATCGGCTAGTCCGGTTTTAAAATCGATAATATGGATGCGATCGCGTTGAGCAGTAGTGGATTCAGCCATCGGCACCACTTCGCGGACGACACAATCAAACGCCGCAAATAGCTCAAAGCTATAGTCGCCAACGCGGATCTCAATCGGCGGTGGTAGCGGTTCGTCGCCGCGATTGAGCAGCAGGATTTCTTGCTCTAGCAACCAGGGTTGTGCCTGATATTGACGGAGAATCGGCAGTACGCGATCGCGTACCGCCGCCAGTTCGTAATACAAATACAATCGATCGGCAACGCGTTCGCTGCCGCGTGGATGCTTGAGTAACAACGGATCTCGATGAAATTCAGATACCCCTTGCTGCGCCAGCTTACCCACCTTTTGCCAGATCGTGGCTGCGAGTGGGCTGGAAATCGACTCCAACGGCTTGGCTCCGAGCGTCGATCTCCACCCCCGCTGCATCTGACAGTGGGTATCTTCCCAGCCTAATGCTGGCTCGAACTGCGACCAAAGATAATAGCTGGCAAAGTCCATGCTCGCTACCTCAACAGCGATCGCTCCATGCTGGCTTATTCCTCGCTAGAACGCCGCCGCGAGCGACGGGGACTATCCGAATTGGAATTGCCGCTACTGTCTGCCTCTTCAGAGCGACGCCGCCGCGAGCGACGGGGACTATCCTCCGAACTGCTGTTACTGGCTTCCTCAGAACGCCGGCGGCGACGGCGCGGACGATCGTCATTCTCATTATTCTTCTTGTCGTCATCAGCGCGCATCCCATCTTTAGGCATGGGTAGATCGCGACGATAGCGAGGGTGGATCGGATCGAGCTTGAGTTCTGGCTTGCGACCGCTGAGATTGTCGGGACGTGGGGGGAAATTCTGAGCGGGAAAGTCATTGACAGCAGTGCGCATAAATCGCGACCACGCAAAGGCCGCCGTACTACTGGCATTGCCCGTCGGGCGATTGTTGTCGTTACCCAACCAGACCCCAGTCACCAATTGGGGGACAAAACCGATAAACCAGAGGTCGCGTTCTTTGTCTGTGGTGCCCGTTTTACCCGCGACAGGGCGACCGATTTGGGCGGAGGTAGCCGTACCTTCATTGACAACGCCCCGCATCATCCAGGTCATAATAGCGGTCGTATCTGGCTCGAATACTTTGGTAGGTAGGGGTTTACTTTGATAGATGATATGACCTTTTTGGTCGATCACTCTGGTGATGCCGTGAGTGGGATTGTGCAGACCGCGATTGGCAAAAGTCGTGTAGGCACCAGTGAGTTCGAGTAAGTCTACTTCTAATCCACCCAACGCCAGTGAGTAAACAGCTTCGAGCTTAGAATGAATGCCCATTTTTTTGGCGTTATCGATGACGGGTTGGTAGCCTGTATCGATCAGGATTTTGATCGCGATGATGTTGACCGAATTGATTAGCGCATCGTGCATCGTAATGTAACCCTTAAACTTTTTACCTGCGTTTTTGGGTTTGTAACGACCTCCCTCATCAAGACCGATCTCAAAGGGTGCATCGAGATAGCTTTTGTTGGGGCTGATGCCGCCAGCGATCGCGGTTGCATAGACGATCGGTTTGAAAGTCGATCCGGGCTGGCGTTTGGCTTGAGTGACGCGGTTAAATTGGTGGGTTTCAAAGTCGGTACCGCCGACCATCGATCGAATCCCGCCCGTACGCGGATCGATACTCACCATCGCGGCTTGACCGAAGGAACCGCGATTATTGCGGACGGTGGAGTTGACGATTTCTTCGGCTTTGGTTTGCCAAGCGGGATTGAGGGTAGTTTCGACGGTCAAACCACCTTCGGCGATCGCTTTAGCGGAAATCCGTTGGGGTAATTCCTGCTCGATATATTTAGTAAAATACCGTGCTGCTTGCTGTTCCCGTTTGATCGGGCTGCGCTTGGGTTTGAGAGGTTCGGCTTTGGCAGCTTTAGCTTCGGCAGCGGTAATAAATTTGGCTTCCAACATCCGATCGAGTACCAGATTGCGGCGTTGCTCGGCAAATTTGGGATTGACAAAGGGTGAGTATTTATTTGGCGCGGGGGGCATCGCTGCCAGGGTGGCCATTTCTGCTAGGGTGAGCTGGTCGATATTTTTACTAAAATAGACCCACGCCGAATCGGCGACACCATAAGTCCCTTCACCCAGATAGACGAGATTGAGATAGCGTTCGAGGATCTGGTCTTTAGTCAGTCCTTCAGTTAATTTTTGGGCGAGGCGGACTTCCCGCAGTTTGCGCCAAAAACTCCGCTCCTGATTGAGGTAGACCATCCGCGCCAACTGTTGGTTGATGCTGCTGGCACCTTCGACTAAATTCTTGGAGGTGATGTTTTGAACCAAGGCTCTCGTCACACCTTTATAATCGACGCCATCATGCTCGTAAAACCGGCGATCTTCGATCGCGACGAAGGCTTTTTTGAGCTTGTCAGGCATTTGCCAAATTTTAAGCGTTTCGCGGGTGGCATTCCCCGTTTGGAGCAGAATACTGCCATCAAGACCTTTGATGGTAATCGTCCCCGGACGCACGTAATTGAGGGCATCGACGGGCGCGTACTGACTGACGCTGCGATCGACAAAGATCCAGGAGCCAACTAATGCCAAACAGCCCAAACCCAAGCCAGAACTGACCCAGAACCACCGCTTTTTATGGATGGGATTTTCGCCTTGAAAGGGTTTGGCTGCTACTTTGCCGACAGTGCCGACGGTCGTGCCAACAGCCGCTGCAGTTTTACCGATCGCCTTGAGCACTGGACTCGCCTTTTTCTGCTTGGTTTGTCCCGCTCTGTTAGTGGCTGGGGTAGTCGCTAGGGCATCGGCGGCGATCTCATCGGCTGCGGGAACTGGTTGCGGAGCGGGGTTGCGCTCGGGATAGAGATTTGCCGAAATATCTGGGGTGGTACCAATTTCTGCCGAGTGGGAGCGTTCTGACTCGCTCGCTTGTCCTTTGGCGCGCTCTCGATCCGCCGCACCCAACGGTTGATGATGCTCGCGAGGTTTGTCTGCCCCAGTCAGCGGCAATTTTGCGGATAGTCCCCTTAACCTAGCGAATAAATTCAACACGTCAACTCCTAAGGTAAATCTGGCACTCGTCAATACTGTTCGATAGCGGTCGATCGCCAAGACCGTAATCTTTTGTGGCATAAAAGTTGCTAAATCGGCAACCTTTATTGGTAAATCGCTAATGATAATTGAGCATGATAGCGTACTGAGCGATTACTAGGGAATACTAATGAAGACTCTAAAAAATATCATATCAATCGAGCATTTCGACCCTTTGCACAAAGGATCTTCACAATTATGACATCCTCGGGCTGACACGATCGTTCGCTGCGGGCGATTCTCATAGCGTTTGCTGGTGCCTGACGGCAGGCTATCGCCAACGATGGCGGCTGTGCGGTGAGAAGCTCAATAACTTTACTACTTTGACTATCCCATTTTCTCTTGAAATGAACAACGATCTTCGCTATTTGACGGCTGCAGACCCACAACGTGATGCAATCGGTAGATTTCAGTATTTAAGTTGGGGAGAATTTACTGGTGCTGTCGATATTTCCGTAGGATCGGGACAATCGTGGGAAATGGTATTTTACCAAGGACAGATCGTCTGGAGTCTCGATCTGACCCAACCAAATCGCCTATGGCAACGGCTGCTCCGTGCTGGTGTCGGCTACGAACATATCGATCTAGAATTGCTCTCGCAAGCTGCTAGTTTTAGCACTTGGAAAGGATTGGCCGCCGGACGCGAAGTCTGCTGGCAGTATCAAGGTGGGGTGGCATTGATGCTACTCTCAGAAATTAAATCTGCCGAGCTGACAGCGATGTTGGCAAGGGCCGCCCAGGAAACGATTTTTGACTTGTTGCAATACAGTCAGGGTCAAAAGTTGCATTTTCGCACTCAGGCCGAAATCTTTCACGAAAGACCGCCAATTCTGATTAATACCGAAGAAGTTATTGCCCAGGCGGAAGCGAGTTGGCAAGAGTGGCAGGCGCAAAAATTAGGGAATATTTCCCCGAGCAAAACTCCGGCGATCCGCCATCCCGTCCAACTCTACCGGCAAACAACACCGATTATTTATCAAAATTTGGTACAGGTGATTACGGGGAAGCAGACTTTACGGGAAATTGCCCTGGAAATTAACGAAGATTTGTTGTTGTTGACACGATCGCTCACGCGGTATATCCAGACTGGCATCATCGAGTTAATCGATCTACCGGATCTCAAATTGGCAGCGGCTGAGAGCAAACGATTGCCAGTGGCTCGGGCGATCGAAAAACAGCCCCCCGCCAGCGTCAGCACGCTGTCGCCGCTAGCACCAACCGCCCAATCAAAATTAGTGATTTGCATCGATGATAATCCCCAGATCTGCGAAAGCATGAGATCGATCGTCACTGATGCCGGTTATCGGTATATTGCCATTCAAGATCCGATCCAAGCTTTGCCCAGACTACTGGAAAACAAGCCAGATCTGATTTTTCTCGATCTAATTATGCCCAAAATTAATGGCTATGAAATTTGCGGCCAAATTCGGCGCATTTCTGCTTTTGCGCAGATTCCGATCGTGGTGTTGACGGGTAAAGACGGCTTGCTCGATCGAGTGCGTTCCAAAGTTGTCGGCGCGTCCGAATTTACCTGCAAACCAATTACGCGCAGCGCGATCGAAGCTTCGTTGCATAAATATCTAAGCATGACGGCTAGTGCCTCCTAGTCTAGATGTCCTCTCTTCCCCAACTCCCAACTCCCCGCTCCCCGCTCCCCGCTCCCCCCACCCCCCTCCCCCCGCCCAAATTCACCATCCAACAAAGTCAAGAATGACGCTAATATCCAAGCACAAGCATATAGTTATTTTTTAGCTGAAGCTCCAGAATTGCTGCAAACGATCGAGCACGAAATCTTGACGCTGCCGAGCGAACATACCACCGCCAAAGTTCACAATCTGATGCGGGCGTTGCATACGCTCAAGGGTGCTGCTGCCAATGTCGACTTGAGTGCGATCGAGCGGATCGCTCACGATTTTGAAGATGTAACGCGCGTTTTTTACGATCTCGATGTCGCGATCGATCTTGAGGTGCAAACATTACTATTGGATGGTTATACGGGATTGCAAGCCTGCTTGGCAACCCAAATTACGACCGGGGCAGATCTCCAAATCGACGAACTGGAGATCGTCGAACGGATGGCCGAGACGATCGAAAAATTAAAGTTAAAATTGGGCGATTGGAGTGAAACAGAGATTGCTTTGCCAAGCTCGATCGAGTTGGGTTTCGATATTGTGGTGTCAATTTTTGAAACCACCATTCAAGAGCAAATCGATGAATTGATTGCGGTCATTGCCACGCATGATGCCGAGCGGATGTCAGAATGCCTGCGCAGCGTTGCCGACATTGGCAGCAGTTTGGCAGAGTCGTTTGAATTACCTGGCTTTTTAGCGATCGCTCGGGCAATTATTTCCGCGATCGACAATCATCCCGATCTTATCAATGAGATTGCCCTGCTAGCACTGGTGCATCTTCAACAAGCTCAAGCTGACGTCTTAGCAGGCGATCGAACGGTTGGCGGCACGGTATCTGACGAGCTGGCCACACTGGCTCAAGAACCTTCTGTAGAGCTAGATCTCGTTCGAGATGAGCTGGAGATCGACATCGATATTAGCCCCAGCGGTGAAGCCGAATTACCCGCATTCCAAGCATTTTTGCAAAGCGATCGCTTCCGCAAACGCCACGAATTTAGTACTGACAATCAACACTTATTCGATCGCATCGTGCGCTTGTGCTGGGATTGGTTTCGACACGAGATCCAACCCCAGTCGAGCCAATTGAATCTCGAAATCTTGGTCGCGACTGACGGTTTAGCCGATCTCGATTATATCCATCATTGGGTCGGGTTATTATTGCCGAGCCTGAGTCCGAGCCGCGATCTCGATCGCCTGTACCTCTATCAGCAGGGTTGTATTTATCAGGTGGTATTTGCCGTCGCCAAATATCTAGCAGGAACGGAACTAAACCGCCAATTTACGGCTGAATTCTTAACTGAATTGCGATTGTATCTGCAAACTCTAGTCGAGACATACAAACAAGGATCGCCAGTTACCGCCAACGAACGCGGGTGGATCGATCGGATTATCTTACCCCATCATTGGGTCGATAATTCAGCCGTAACTGCTGGTGAAGATCTACTCTTAAATGAGGTTTGGGGTCAACTAGATTTTGGTAACAATGCTTAATCGATTTCTAGTCTATTAGTGAAAAAAAGGGGGGAGCGGGGAGCGATGCGCGCTAAATCGACTCATAAGTTTTAAACCAAGCAGCCTGTCCATAAGATTTACCATCATTAGTAAACAAATTCCAGATTGTCACATCCAAGATCCGAAATTCGCGACCAGTTTTACTCACGCGAATACCATCATAGCCAGTGACGTAATTTTGAGCTGCCACCTGTTGCATAATGGCCGATCGACTGGCGCGATCGCTAGATTTGGTGGTTTCTCTAGAGTGCATTTTTGTCAATTCTGCCCACGAGACTTCCCAAAGTTCGAGAACGCGACGATTGCCATAGTTCAAGATCGGATCGGCGGCACAATTATGACTCAAAAGATAGAAATTAGCATCAAATATTTGTTCGCTCAATCTATCTAACGAAAATCCATACTCTTGAATGAGATCTACACCCACAAACTGCTGTAAATTCTCAAGTAAAACAAGTAAATGTTCGCGATGATAATCGTTAGTTGGACTGGGGATTGTCAGTGTCGATTGCATTATTAATGTAGTGTTTAAATGAGAATTCGATCTGATCGATCGAACGGAGTTGCTGGCTCCCGTTACCACAGGGCTGACGATCGAGACTGGGTAATCCATCTCGTCTCGATCGACTATTTTACTGCGGTTAGAACTCCGATCTCGTGGGGATCTGCCTGCGCCACCGCAGAACTCGATACAATAAATAATTAGCAGGGGTAATCGATCGATTACCCAAAACTATCTCCGTAAATTGCAAGGGCGGGTAACGATCGATCTCGATCTAGCTCTAAGCGATGGTTTGAGGTAGATATGGAATCGACGAAAACAATCGATACTTTCAGGACTTATTCGCTCATGCAAGCTCTTACCAAGATCGATAGTTCTCGCCAGCGGGAGATATTAGAAATCCTGTTGCATCATGGCTGGGACTTCATGCGCCAAACCCTCACCATCGGCAAAGCCGTCGGTAGCGATGCAGATAACGAGAATCGCGTTGATGTCCCACCGCCAGAAATCCTCCGCAGTATTTTGGTCGATTTGGGGCCTGTCTACGTCAAGCTGGGGCAATTGCTCAGTACGCGCCCCGATCTACTGCCATTGGAATATATCGAGGCACTGAGCGAGCTACAATCCAATGTGCCGCCGATCGATTGGCGCGAAATCGAAGCCATCCTGATCGAACAGCTCGCGCAACCTCCTGCTGACATCTTCAGCCAAATCGACATTCAACCCGTCGCGGCTGGATCGATCGCCCAAACCCATCGTGCTATCCTCAAAGATGGTCGGATCGTGGCCATCAAGGTGCAGCGTCCGGGGATCGATCGCCTGGTGACGCGGGATATCGCGATGATTAAGCAGATTGCCAAGCTGCTCTCTAGCACTGACTTTGGCAAACGTTACGATCTGGTGGCTCTAGCCGCCGAATTTAGCACCGCGCTCCAATCCGAACTAGATTTTACTCAAGAAGCACGTTACACCGAGGCACTGCGGCAAAATCTCCAGGCTGGGAAATGGTTCGACACTACCAAAATTATGGTGCCACAGATCGATCGCCAGTTATCGACTCAGAAAGTCTTGGTGCTCGAATGGTTGGATGGCGTACCGATTCTCGCCGCACGGCTGACAGGGAAAAATCATGACGGCGATATCGCACAAGAGCGACAAGCCTTAACCGTCCTCTGCTTCCGCGCCTTCTTCCAGCAGTACCTCGTCGATGGCTTATTCCATGCCGATCCCCATCCCGGCAACCTCTTTTACCTCGATGACGGACGCGTCGCCGTCCTCGATTGCGGCATGATGGGACGGCTGGATGCCCGCACCCAATCGGCTCTCGTCGAAATGATTCTGGCGATCGTCAATAGCGATGCCCAACGGTGCGCCCAAATCACGCTGCAACTTGCCGAACCGATGGGCGAACTCAATCTCTCCCGTCTGGAATGGGATTACGATCGCTTGCTGCATAAATATAACAACATCAGCTTGCAGAATATGAATGCCAGCGAAGCCTTCGCCGAAATTCTCCAAGCCGCACGGCGCAATAATCTCCGCTGGCCGAGTAATATCGGTCTGTTTGCCAAATCGCTCGCCAATCTCGAAGGCGTCGGGCGACAGTTTAACCCCGAAGTCAATTTATTTGAAGAAGTCCGCCCGTTGATGAATGATATGTTCCAACGGCAACTTTTTGGCGACGATCCGATGCAGTCACTCCTGCGCACGGGCTTGGAATTAAAAAATCTCTCGCTCCAATCCCCGCGACAATTAGCCTTTTTACTCGACAGGTTTAGCTCCGAAACCTTGAAGCTCAATCTCACGATTCAAAACCTCGATGGCATCCAAAATAGCATCGACGATGCTGCCAATCGCCGCTCGTTTAGTACCGTTGTCGGGTCGTTAATTGTCGGTGCGGCGATCGTGTCTGCCAATGCCCGTACCTCTGAATTGCAACTGCTCAGTAACGTGCTGTTTGGCGCAGCCAGTATTCTCGGTCTGTGGTTGATTGTCAAAATTATTAGATCTGGCAACTTACTTTGATTTCACCCGATCGATCGTGGCTATAAGATCCCCGACTTCTTGAAGAAGTCGGGGATCTGTCTTCACCAATTTAGCTGCGATCGCTAAAAGATCTCACTAACATTCCTTTGGGAAATTCAGCTTTTAGTTATAATTTCAGCCAAAATCCGATCGATTTCTACGAACGATGGTCTGGCCGCCGGAATCGGTTGTAAACAATCTTGCTGTAAGCGATTTAGTCGAGAGAGTGTCAACTTTTCCGCTTCAGAATTTGGTAACTGAGATCGATCGAGTAAATCTTCTAACAAACAACCGAACGCTCTGACCTCCAATTTTGCTAACGCCGCACCAGTCGCATCGTTCCCATCATAGCTAGAAGCCGCCCCAAAATCGCCTAACAAGCTATGTCCACTGTCATTCACCAGAATATTGTGAGCGTACAAATCGCCATGCATGATGCCCTGCGCGTGCAGATGCGCCGCTGCTGATGAGATCCCGATCGCAATCTGCAAAATTGTCGCTACTGGAAAAGATGTCCCAGCCGCATAAGTGTCTCTAGTACAGCTATCCAAACTCGGCGGGTTGCCCAGGTTGCGATAATCGGGTGGTATCAATGATAGGACTAACCCCAATCGATCGTCCGGACGATCTCCAATTTTACCCAACGCGCCTACCAAATGCGGATGTCCGCCAGCGGCTATACAGGCATTCATTTCATCCGCTGGCGCACCGTCGCTCGTCATCGCTCCTTTAAAAATCTTGACTGCTACTTTGACTGGCTCACCATCGCTCGTCACCGCCCCTTTGAAAATCTCGATCGCGACATTAGTTGGCGGCTGTGCTGGCGACTGCCATAAACCTTGAGAAATCACTCCCGAAGCACCCTCGCCCAAGGTATCGGCAATGGTTAAATCTGCCCACGGAATGGTGGGTACAGCTGGTGACAAGTTCGCATTACAACACGGATTGCCAGCATAAGCCAGCCAGGATAATCGCGGTAAAGTAAATAACCAGTTTGGCAAAAATTCTAAGCGATTTGCGGCCAATCGAATCAGCTCTAAATTTTGACAAGCCGCCATCTCATCAGGTAGCGATCGCAATTGATTGCCCGCTAACATCAATTTTTGTAAGCTCTGGAGCCGACCGATCGATTTTGGCAACCGTTCGAGTTGGTTATCAGTCAGAATCAGCCACCGCACACCAGGGGGGAGGCTGTTTTCTCCTAACACCCGAATTTTGTTGGATTTGAAACCCACCATCGACAAGTTCGGACAATCAGCCAATACAGCAGGGACTTCCTCAAAGTTATTATTACTGAGAAAAATAATTTTGAGCTGATGTAATCGACCTAAATCGGCAGGTAAAGATCGTAAATTATTATCAGACAGGTTTAATATTTCTAGCGAATCGGCCAGATCGAAAATCTCGATCGGGAATTCAGTTAAACCAGCCGCCAAATCCAGCCGTTTAATCCCCTGCAATTGACCGGAGCGCAACAAGTCGATCGTTTCCATTAGGCGATGATTTAGAGGATAAATTTCAGCTTTAATCACTCTAGCTATCGATACTCAAAATCAACCACTTTACAGTAATTTGAAGGTAAAGCTGGTCAACATGTCCAGCTTTACCTTCAAGTTACACGACAATACGATTAATTGCCTCTTTCAAAATGGACGGTACAGGACTCGAACCTGTGACAGCCTGCTTGTAAGGCAGGAGCTCTACCAACTGAGCTAACCGTCCGCGTTTTTACGCTTATGCATCATAACCGATCTTTGCGGATGAGTCAAGCGATCGAGATCGGCAATCGTCGGTATACATGCAAAAATAGCTATTTGCGACAGCGATCGAGTACAATGATAAATTGTGTCTAATCATACTAAAAAAATGCCGAAACTCAAAAGCCGCAAGGCAGCAGCGAAGCGTTTTCGCGCTAGCGGCACTGGTAAAATCATGCGCCGGAAGGCTTTCAAGAGCCACCTGCTCGAACACAAAAACGCCGATCGTCGTCGGAGCCTATCTAAGGCAACAGCGGTTGACGAGACTGATGTACTCAGAGTACGTGGGATGCTCCCCTACTTGTAACTTATCGATTGTCGATCGATAGTTAAGATCCAGACACTGGTAGCTTGAGGACTGACGATAGCTAATTGCTATCCACAATGCCGTAGAGCAATTTTAATCACCAACTAACACAATTTAAACTATGACTCGGGTAAAGCGCGGTAACGTGGCGCGGAAGCACCGCAACAAGATTCTTAAGTTAGCCAAAGGTTTTAGAGGTTCGCACTCGAAACTGTATCGGATTGCTAACCAACAAGTAATGAAGGCATTACGGAATGCCTATCGCGATCGTAAGAAGAAAAAACGTGATTTCCGCCGCCTGTGGATCGCGCGGATCAATGCTGCTTCGCGTCAGCATGGCATGAGTTACAGCCAATTGATCGGCAATATGAAAAAAGCCGACATTCAGCTCAATCGCAAAATGCTCGCGCAAATTGCCATCCTCGATTCGGCTAGTTTTGAGGCAGTAGTTAAACTCGCCGCCGCAGCGAAGTAGATCGAAAGGTAAGCAGTGAATAGATCTGTAGGTTGGGTTGCGGATGCGCTCCGGTCGGGTGTCCCGACCATGGAAGCGGCTCTCTCCGGTCGGGGAACCCGACCATGGAAGAGAGACAAGACAGCGCACCAATCAGAGGAACGAAACCCAACATTCCCATCAATTGGGTTAAAAAGTGTTGGATTTTATAGTCTGTCGATTCAACCTGCAACTTTCACTGGCAAGGTATGAAAAATAACCTACAATTTTATCGATTTAAATCTTTATTCTTCATCTCATTAGCGATCGCGAGTATTATCGTTAGTAGTTGGCAAAGCCCAGCCCAAGCAGGAACGCTCAAAGAAATTCAGCAACGTAAAAAGCTCATTGTTGCTGTCAAAGATAATCTGCCACTGTTTGGATTTCGAGATCGCACTGGCAATTTACAGGGCTTGGAAATAGATATCGCTCGTAAATTAGCCACCGAAATCTTTGGCAATTCGGAATCAATTCAGCTCGTCCCCGTCGCCAATCAAGATCGCCTGAAAGTAGCCATTGACGGGACTGTGGATCTGACAATTGCTAGAGTGACAATTACTCCCACTCGATCGCGCGTAGTCGATTTTAGTCGTTATTATTATTTAGATGGGACAGCGATAGTTACCGATCGAGCTAATATCGTTAAAAACAGTGACTTAGTTGGCAAACCAATTGCAGTCTTAAATAATTCCACCACGATCGCCTCTTTACAATTTTTCATCCCTAGTGCAAAATTAGTCGGTGTAAATAGTTATCAGCAAGCGCGATCGCTACTAGCTAGTGGCAAAGTTTTTGCGATCGCCGTAGATCGCAGCCTCCCGATTGGTTGGCGCAAAACCGATCCCAAATATCACATCTTCCCCGACAAATTATCCACCGAAGCCCTCGGTATCGTCATCCCCAAAGGACAACAATACGAGCCATTGCGCGAACTAGTCGATCGCGCGATCGTCCGCTGGCAAGCCGATGGCTGGCTACGGCAGCGCATTGAGTATTGGGGATTGCAATAAGGAAGGGGAGACGGGGAGACGGCGGGACTGGGGGATGGGGAGACGGGGAGATTGAGAGCAACCTAGAGAAATTGGAACGCAGTTCCCCTATTCCCTATTCCCTATTCCCTATTCCCTAGTTAATTGTTATCAAGCCCCAGGATCGCCAGCTTAGAGTCAAGTTATCATAGATAGTCAGGTATGGATTACCTCGTGGTGCGGCGATCGATTGCGCCCAGCCACGATTAATTAATTAGTCACTAGCAACTACTTAACAATGGACTTTTCAGATAAAAATTTACTCATCGTTTACCTGAGTGCCTTCCTCCTACTATTGAGTGTTGCGGCCTTCTTTATCCTCAAGCAAATTCTGAAAACCCAGAAAATTGAAAACGCGCTCGCAAAATTAGAGAAAAAACTCAAAAGCGAACGCGGTACGGTTCCTGAATATTACGAGCTGGGGAGTATTTATTTAGAGAAAAAGATGTTTATTCAAGCGATCGCGATGTTCAAACGAGCGATCGCGATTGAAGATGGCAAAATCCCCGAAATGGCTCCGGTCTATAATGCATTGGGATACGCTTATTTCGGACAAGAACAGTACGATCTGGCAATTCGGCAGTACAAAGAGGCGATTAAACTCGAACCAGAATACGCGATGGCAATGAACAATCTCGGTCATGCTTACGAACAGAAAAAGATGACGCCGCAAGCTTTGGATGTTTACGAGCAAGTTCTGAAAATTGAGTCAAATAATGAAACTGCCAAACGTCGGAGCGAATCATTACGCCGTCGGTTAGTCGTCAGCAGTAAGTAGGTAATGAATTGATAATTGATAATTGATAATTATTAATTGGATAAATGAGCTTGTTTTTTATAGATGGAGATTTGAAAGGTGTCAGATTTATTAGCAGGACAAGTCGCGATCGTGACAGGTGGATCGAGAGGTATCGGTCGCGCGATTGCTTTACAATTGGCGCAAGTTGGCGCGAAAGTCGCCGTCAATTATGCCAGTTCTAACGGTGCTGCCGATGAATTGGTCGCTCAAATTGTCAACAGTGGTGGCGAAGCCATCTCTATCGGTGCCGATGTCTCAAAAGCAGAACAAGTTGATGCGCTGGTAAGTACCGTGATGGATAAATGGGGACGGATCGATGTCCTCGTCAACAATGCTGGTATTACCCGCGATACCTTGTTATTGCGGATGAAGCTAGAAGATTGGCAAGCCGTCATCGATACCAACCTGACGGGCGTATTTTCCTGCACCCGTGCGGTGAGCAAAATTATGCTCAAACAAAAGTCGGGTAGAATCATCAATATCGCCTCGGTTGCCGGACAAATGGGCAACCCAGGGCAAGCAAACTACAGCGCGTCCAAGGCTGGTGTGATTGGCTTTACCAAGACGGTAGCGAAAGAATTATCCAGTCGGGGCATTACTGTCAATGCCGTCGCACCGGGGTTTATCGCGACAGATATGACAAACGATCTCAAGGCAGAAGGGATTTTGCAATTTATTCCCCTGGGTAGATACGGACAACCGGAAGAAGTCGCGGGGATGGTGAGATTTTTGGCAGCAGATCCGGCTGCGGCATATATTACAGGTCAAACCTTCAATGTCGATGGTGGGATGGTGATGGCATAGTAAAGCTCTCACCTCTCGATTGAAAATTGTCATCATCTCTTACTATCGGAAGTTTTTTCGATCGAGAGATCGCCACTTCTCGCTCAACCCTTATAATCAATACATATATTAGTGGAAATTAATGCATGGAAGATCGCGAGCTAGCTGCACTTTTAGAAGATCTGGAATCCGACATAATCGAGCGTAAAGAATCAACCTCAGACGGAAAGAAAATCAGACAAGCTATTTGTGCCTTTGCTAACGATCTCCCTAATTATAAACAACCTGGGATACTATTCATTGGGGTAAAGGATGATGGTACTTGTGCGAATCTATCTATCAACGACAATTTATTACTAAATCTTGCCAATATTCGTGATGAAGGCAAGATTTTACCTTTTCCTGTATTGCAAGTTAGCAAACGAATTATCAATGGATGTGAGTTAGCTGTTGTCATCGTGGAGCCATCTGATGCTCCACCAGTTAGGCTCGATGGACGTACTTATATTCGAGTTGGGCCTAGACGTGGTACGGCTACAGCCGAAGAGGAACGCCGCCTGAATGAAAAAAGACGTGCGAGAGATTTGCCTTTTGATTTACGTCCGTTTATTTCTGCTTCTGTTGACGATTTAAATCTTGAATTTTTTCAGCGTGAATATTTGTCATCAGCATTGGCACCAGAAGTATTAGAGGAAAACCAACGGTCGTTGGCTCAACAACTTACTTCTTTGAGGTTCACAACTCCAGAACCAGATTCATATCCTACCAGTTTAGGCATTTTAGTAACCGGCAAAGAACCCAGACAATTTATTCCTGGATTTTATATCCAGTTCGTTCGCTTTGATGGCACAGAACTCACAGATCCAATTGTGGATCGTAAGGAAATTAGTGGTGCTTTAATCGATTTGCTGCGTTATATAGATGAGGTAGTCCAGGCTAATATATCGACGGCATCTGATATTGCGGCACAGCCGGTTGAAATCAAGCAACCAAACTATCCGGTTGTCGCGTTACAACAGCTCATTCGGAATGCGGTAATGCACCGCTCTTATGAAGAAACAAATGCTCCAGTAAGAGTGTATTGGTTTAACGATCGAATTGAGATTCAAAATCCAGGTGGCTTATTCGGGCAAGTAAATCGTCAAAACTTTGGCAAAGGCGTTACAGACTATCGCAATCCGCATTTAGCTGAAGCCATGAAAACATTAGGCTACGTACAACGGTTTGGCATCGGAATTCCCACCGCTCAAAAAGAGTTGCAGAAAAATGGTAATTCATTAGCAGAATTTACGATCGAAGATTCATATATCTCAGTCACGATTCGGAGTAAAATATGATCGCACCAATTATTGCTTTTTTCAACAATAAAGGTGGAGTTGGCAAGACGTCCCTGGTTTATCATTTAGCTTGGATGTATTTCGATTTAGGCTTACGTGTAGTAGCAGCAGATTTAGATCCTCAAGCTAATTTAACAGCGGCATTCCTAGATGAAGATCGATTAGAAGCAGTTTGGGAAGAGACTAGCATCGATCGGTATAATACTGTCTTCAAATGTATAAACCCTTTGTTAAATGGTATTGGAGATATTGCGACTCCAGAGCTAGAACAAATTGAAGATGGATTGAATCTTTTAATTGGGGATTTACGACTATCTGAATTTGAAGATGAATTATCTTCTCAATGGTCGGATTGTCTCGATCGCAAAGAACGAGCTTTTCAGGTTGTCTCTGCTTTTGGGAAAGTCCTACAGCAAGCAGCATTGAGTAGTAATGCCGATATTGTATTAGTCGATTTAGGCCCCAACTTAGGTGCAATTAATAAATCGGCTTTGATTGCTTCAGACTATGTTATAGTTCCACTTTCACTCGATATTTTCTCGTTACAAGGACTCAAGAGTATTGGACAAACTTTACGCCAATGGCGGGAAGAGTGGCAAAAGCGCATCCCTAAAAATCCATCAGCGCATCTTGCGATACCACAAGGTCAAATGCAAGCTATTGGATACACTATTTTTCAACATGGAGTTCGGTTCGATCGACCTGTCAAAGCTTTTCAACGATGGATCGAACTAATTCCTAAAATATACAATTCAGAAGTAATTCAGCAAGATGGCATAGGTTCAAATTTATCAAGCGATCTAAATTGTCTGGCAATACTTAAGGACTATCAAAGTTTAATGTCCATGGCTCTAGAGTCTCACAAACCAATCTTTCATCTTAAACCGGCTGATGGAGCAATCGGTGCTCATGTTTATGCCGCAAAGGCTGTCTACAAAGATTTCAAGGAGCTAGCGCAGAAAATTGCCGATCGAACTGGCGTAATAGTGCCATTACAATCGTTAGCAGAACCTACTTTACAAAAAGAATCACCTTCTCCTCTAAACTAAAGTTAATTTTTCTGGCTGTTAAAGACTATTTCTTTGAATCTAAACTTCTGCAATACTCGATCGATTAAATTAGATCCAATGCCGATCTATTTACGATTAATTAGAACTTGCTTCACTCAAAACTGAGTAGACTTGACGCTGTTCAAATAGCTCTAACAAATGCCGATCGAGTTTCCCGGCATCGGCTTCTTTGTACAAAATTGCTAAAGACAGATCGACTGGTACGCGTGGCTTGTACGGGCGATCGCTGGCTGTCAGCGCATCATAAATATCAGCGATCGTCATAATCTGCGATTGGATGGGAATTGCTGCCGCCATTAACCCCTGGGGATATCCACTGCCATCTAATTTTTCATGATGAGCGTGGGCAATATTTGGGACTGATTGTAGGTGTTTCGTCCAGGGAATTTTGCGCAAGAAATCGTAAGTGTGGCTGACATGCGATTCGACTACCAAGCGTTCGGCAGCGGTGAGCGTACCTCTAGGAATTAATAGTTGTTCGACTTCAATTGGGGTGAGTAATGGTTGTAAATTACCATCGAGATCGCGATAGGTATATTGTGCTAACTCTTGTAGATCGGTGACGATCGTATCTAATCTCTCGGCAAATTCTGGCGTTCGGACGACATCGGGTTGGTTGAGTTTATTTAATAACTCCCAGTAAGACTGCAAGCGATCGAGCTTGGCGTTCAATTCGCGATCTACCTGCTGCAAATAGCCACAGTGCAGACAATTATCGTTAGCTTGATGTTGCAGATCGATCAGGGGATTTAATAAATGGGTAACTTTGCGATCGGCAGTTTCCAATTCCCAGGTGCGCCGGAGCAGATTGAAGCGGTGGCTGAGTTCGGCGAGTTGGTGGGGATAGAGTTTCTTGCCCTTTTGGACGATCTCTTCGGGAATGCTAATCTTGCCAAAGTCGTGGAGGAGAGCGGCATAGCGGAGTTCTTGGATCTGGCGATCGCTAAAGCGGATCTTTGCGAGGAAGCCGGATTCGATGCTATTGACTTCTTGACTCAGACGCACGCTGAGTTTGGCAACCCGCTCCGAATGTCCGGCAGTAGTGGGATCGCGGCTTTCGATGACTTGGACGGAGGCGGTGATAAATCCGGCAAATAGTTCTTCGATACTTTCGAGTAGATGGTTGCGCTCGATCGAAATGGCGGCTTGGGAAGCTAACGAGCGAACGATCTGCTGCTCCCACTCGGAATAGGGTTGCGTTACACACAGGGCATTGGCAGGCGTAATCTGGAGATCGGCTTTGAGCTTGCGATCGATTAGTTGCAAGACGCCGATCGTTTCGCCCTCCCGATTTTGCATCGGCAATACCAGCACGGATACCGTCCGATAGGCAAACTCGCGATCGAAATGCCGATCGAATTTATACGGCACATTGTCACCGATGGCATAGGCATCAGGAATATTCAGACTTTCGCCTGTAGTTGCCACATAACCAGCCAAACTCTCTGGATTGAGGGGAATAGTCGCTAACTGAAATGGAATATTGGGGAGGGAGTCATTTTGCGCCGCTCTAAAGATCAGCTTCGGCTCGCCGTGGCTGCGATCGATTAGATACACGCTACCCGCGTCACTACAGGTAATTTCTCGACTTTTGGCCAAAATCAGGTCGAGCAACTCTGTTAAATTGAGACAGTCGGATAGTGCCGTCCCGATCGAGAGTAATTGGGCGATCGTGTGGCGTTCGGCGGCGATACTGGTGAGTGAGTCTCCATCTGAGATCGCCAGATCGGTCAAACTGCTATCTACGTGGCTAAATTTAGGGTTAGATTTTTTCACCATCGATTTGCTACGGTAGAGAGTTGGCGGACAAGTCGATAAGATTGCACCCTAGCTGGTGGTTTTAGCCGTCAGGTTAAAGGATGGAGATCGAGTTAGGGCGCGATGGGGATTTTGCGCTATTTCTTTATTCTATCAAGCCCAAAATTATTACCTAAATTACTATAGATTTGCCCTGAATGATTAATCATCAACATGCGATCGAGACTGAAATTACGGCGGTGACTGTATATACCGATCGCGCCCTCGTTACGCGCCAAGGCAAAATTAGTCTGACTGGCGCAGAACGCGCCCTCATTGTCAGTAATTTACCCACCACTCTCGATCCAGCATCCGTGCGCGTCAGCGGCAAAGGCAGCATCGGCGTCAAATTGCAGGGAGTGACGATCGATCGGCAATATACGACCGAACCCGTAGCCGATCGGATCGCGCAACTGACTGTACAAATCGATGGGTTGGGCGCGGACAAACGCCGCCTCCAATCGCAAATCGACACCCTCAAACTTCAGTCCAATTTCGTGCAAGGCTTGCGCGAGAAGACTCAAGAATCCTTCTCGCGCAGTCTCGCTCGCCAGCAAATCGGGCTGGAAGACACCCAAAATTTCCTCGACTTCATTGGCACCAAAACTACCGAATACGCCTTTGCAGGGGAAGATTTGCGCCAGCAGCAGCAACAAATCGACAAGCAGCTTCAGAGCTTGAGATGGCAACTAGAGGAAGTTGAGACTCCCTATAGTAAGGAAAGTTTTGAGGTCGCTGTCGCTGTCGAACCTAGCGGTGCGGGCGAATTTCAACTCGAACTGACTTATGTGGTCGATCGCGCGCACTGGACGCCACTCTACGATCTGCGCGTTCAGAGTAGCAGCAACACCATTCAGCTCGATTATCTGGCTGAAATCTGCCAAACTACTGGCGAAGATTGGTCGAATGTCAGTCTGATGCTCTCAACTGCCAAGCCAGGATTGGGCACGCTACCCCCAAAATTAGATCCTTGGTATGTCGATATTGCCGCACCGATGCCGATGCGCCAGCGCACGATGATGATGGCTCGATCGGCAGACGCACTCGAATTCGCCACCGCAGCACCAGCAGGGGCAGGGATGGCATCGATCGATCGACTAGAAGAGTCGCCACCGATCGAGTATGCTGCCGAAACGGTGGTAGCGGAGATATTCCAACAGGGCAGCGTGGTGACATTTCAACTGGGGGGTAGCGGCAATATTCCCAGCGATGGCAATCCCCACAAAGCGACTATTTTCAACGATAATCTGCCCTGTCGATTCGAGTACATTGCCATGCCGAGATTGGTCAATTTTGCTTACTTACAAGCCAAAGCTACCAATCGTACCGATGGGGCAGTTTTATTACCAGGCAAGGCGAATATTTTTCGGGATGATGTGTTTGTCGGGACTAGTCAGCTCGAAAATATCGCTTCGGGGCAGGAATTCAAACTCAATCTTGGCATCGATGAAGGCATTAAGATCGATCGGGAGTTGAGCGAACGGCAAGTCGATAAAACATTCCTGGCTGGCAATCGCCGGATTACTTATGCTTATCGGCTCAAGATTACTAATCTACTTAATAACGTCAATCACATTCAAATTAACGACCAAATTCCTCACAGTCGCACCGAACAAGTCAAAGTCAAAATTCTCAAAATCTCGCCCCAAATTCAACCAGGTGAATTGGGCAGATTGGTATGGGAACTAGATTTACCTGCTAATGGTCGAATGGAGATAAACTATCAGTTCTCGATCGAGCATCCTGAAGGGGTGCGGGTGCAGGGGCTAGATGTTTAATTGATAATTGATAGCTAAATGACGATCTGTAATCTTCATCGAGGGTATCGATGAAGATTACTGTTGATTTATTGCTAAATGTCTGTGGTGAGACATTACAGGTTAGTTCTATTCGATCGATGGAGTGGCGATTTCATCCGATTCATCTTCGATGTCTGTCTGCATGTGCGCACTCAGGATGCGATTTTCATAGCGACGATTGCGACGATTGCCTTTGGCAGTGGTAGCACGTTTACTCGATCGTTTATCGCAGACTAATTGCTGAAGATCGGGAGCATCACTAATGTCGCTCAATGTGCGATTATCGGTGCGTTTCATAGCAAATTCGGTGGGGATATTTGACAATAGGTCGAGGTGCAAATCCACTACCTATTGCTAATTTAACCTAGAAATCGCCATTCAGCCAGATAACTTTATTCCCCGCGCCCAGTTCGATAAAACCGCGCCTTGCAACCGTAGATCCGACAACGATAGGGGTAAATATTAACCGCTGAGAGCAGATTATCCCGAGCACCGATGCGATGAGCGCGACCGATTTTATCAGTGTCGCATTCCGGACAGGTGCGGCCATTGATGTCTGCGAGCTGATTGATTAATAGTGTCATAATCCAAAGCGGGGTAAATGTTTTCGAGATTCCTAACCGCACGAGATTGCTAATGAACGATCGCCACTTAGGGAGCCACAGCCTGTGTCGAATCTCGTGCGACCTTTTAATGGTGCAATCTTCTCACATTTGTCGTCGCTCGATCGCACTGGAGTTTAAATTTTGATTAAATTTTTGCTGAAGCTAGTAATTATCTAGTCGATCGCAATCGTTTGGACTAAGATCTCGTCTTTACCAAGCGAACTTAGCTGACAGACACATTGATGATGATGGCAACTCGCTTGCTTGGAGTAAAATTACACAGATAGATTAGCGATTCCAAATCTCGATAAATAGTCGATCGGGTAATTGTTCGGTACAATACCAGATTAATTTATAACATATTAAAGCGGCGGTCGATCGATCTCCACCTTCTACCGCGATCGCTTGACTTTTTAATTGCATTACGATTGATGGCAATTGTTCGATCGAGGTGATTTCTTTGAGATATTCACCAGTTAACTTATAGAAACTCTTAGATTGGGACGAACGAATTAGTTTCAATAAAGCATCGACTGCCAACGGATGTCCGGGTTGAAACTTGCCTAATTGATAGGCATAACGGCGTTGTAATTCGGCATTATTTATATTTAATAATTTTTGTTCGAGTTCGCCGATCGCGATCTCGATATTACGCGGATTGGCAGCTTTTTTACGGCGTTGACGGTTGCGGCTAGGCAAGGTGCGATCGCTCGTAAATTGACTTTGAGCTGCCGGATTTGTAGGTGCGATCTGGCGGAGATTTTCTAAAGCCGCTAGTTGATTGGCACGATGACCGATCGCTTCTGTGGACGTATTAGCTGGGGCTTCAATGATGCGGAGGAGTGTATCGATCGCCAGCACAAACAATGAATTGCCGCTAGTATTTTCGGTAGTTTCGAGCAACACTTTGCCGAGGACAAAAGCAGCTTTACGAGTTAGATTTATGTTTTTATTTGCATCGATGGTATCGACCAAAGCAGCGATGGCGACCTCATTATAATTTGGATCGATTTTACTCAAAGACTCACAGATCTTGACTGACAAATCGCTGTGAGTAACTAAATTGAGAGCGTGAGTTAATGCGGCAATGGCGATCGCATTCCCCGGATCGAATACCTTTCCCAAACTATGAGCGGCTTGCCAGCATACGAACGGGCTGTCAACAGCTCGTACCAATCTTTCTAAGCCAGCAATTGCTGCAGATCGATCGGTTTGTCTGAGTGCTACTCTCGCCCCATCCTGAATCGGTAAGGGATAAAATTGCCAATTGTTTAGCTCGGGCACGAATTTAGCAAATCGCCATTGTAATAACCGATCGATAATTTGCTGCGTGTAACTCGATTCTGGAAATTCTGCGATTGCGGCGGCGGCTAAAAAGTAAGCTCGATAGTAATAAAACCCGCCATGAGATCTGTCGAAATTAATTAAAGCAGCGATAAATGCTTCCTTTTCACCAGCCGGAATATCGCCTCTGCCAAACCAAAACAAAATTGTTTCTTGCCAATAAGGACTAAAAATTGGTGAGTGGTTCGTGAGAGTACCTATCAAAAAATAGTGCCAATCGTCGATCGATCGAGCGGCAAAATATTCCTGAAAAGTGGCATGATAAAAAGCGTAAATTTTCGCTCCCGTACTCACGGAAATCCCAACTTGATTCAACCACCCTAGTTGCAAAGCCAATTCGAGCAAATCGGGGGCGAGCAAGGCTAATACTGTATGCTCGTGCAGTCGAAAGCGCACGCGTTCGCCTGCGCTGGGCGAATCCAGTCCGATCGCTTGCAGAGCTAATTTACCTAATGCCGCATTTAACTGTTGACGCTGGGATAAACTCGTCGGAAATCGATCTTGTTTCCACGCATAAATCGTGTCTGTAAATTGTTGATATAAACTAGCTTTAGTGCTGGGTAATTTACCTTGAGTCAGCAACCAATATCGACATAATAAAGCCAACCGCAGCGGATTTTTAATCGCATCGCGCAAGCGTTGGTATTGCGGTTGAGCGAGTTCGGTACTGAGACGTTCGCCTAGCTCTGGTTGGGTGCGAAACCAGCCTTGAATAAATTGCTGGACTCGATTTTCTCCTCTTCGCTCGCGCTGCGCCAACCGAGCGGCTTTGCCACCGACGGCACCATCGTAACCATTACTCAAGCTGAGATTGCGATAGGTAGTAAAATTTACCAGCGCGTTTTTGCCGCTATCCCAAACATTCGATCGACATTTCAGGATAACGTGTGCGCCACCAATCCAGCCCCGCAATTGCCGCTCGATGCTCGCT
>NZ_JANPGM010000134.1:0-2403 GCF_031423935.1 Chamaesiphon sp. VAR_69_metabat_338 | reverse complement strand
TGGCAAACTGGCCGCCATTCCCAAAGCCAACATCGATCCCATTAGTGTTGTAGAAAAGACTGCCGCTACCGCTGTTATAAACGATCGCAGCAGTACTAGTTGCCGCTGAAGCATCATCGGTTACGATGGCAAAGTTACTGGCAACATCTTGGTTAAAAAGGTTGAAGGTAGCCTTATTCAAACCGATTGAATCTTCCCCAGACGTAAAATCATTAATTCGGTCGATGCCCAAAGAGGTGGCATTGAAAAGTGTCCCATCGCCAAAGACAAATCGATCGTTGCCCACGCCCCCAGTGAGAATATCATCCCCCGCACCACCATAGAGAAAATCGTTGCCAGTACCACCGATGAGGGCATCTTTACCTTCATTACCAAAGAGGATGTCATTACCAGCACCCCCGCGAATGTAGTCATCGCCAGCAAGACCAGAGATCGTATCGTTACAATCGGTACCAAATAAAATATCATCTCCTGCTGTCGGCTGATTGACCTTATCCGGCAGAACTGGATTTACACCAGCAACTGCTTCAAGTAGTAGCTTAAAGACATTACCAGCACCAGAATTGTCACGTACTTCTTCAACACCTTGTCGATCGGCGAATAATGCTGCCAGGTTGGGGTTGTTCTTTTGGACTATTTCCTTGACGACTTGCCAATCTTTACCTTGCCAGGTAAAGTCAGCCTGATTGAGTTCATCGACAGAAATCTCAGCTAGAGTTAGATCCGCAGGTCGATCGGTAGCCGCTCGGAATTGAGCTATCAATGGATTGCTAGTATCGGGCAAAAAAGCACTAAAATCGGCAAGAATTCCAGAGAGATGCTTGCGAGTAGCGTAATCTATTTTGCCAGCTTCTGGCGCAACCGGGATCTCGTAAGTACCAACTGTCACTTTCCCCTGAATAAAGGCATCGCCAGTGAGACTGCGATAGTCTCCGTCAGTAATATAGTGCCGAACTTGACTCGGATCGCCGCCATTTTCAGTAAATTTATCGGCAGTCGCTCGATCGATTCCTGGCGATTCAAATGATACCGCAGAACCGATTGAGGTGGGAAACGCGCTAGCGACGAGTTGAGTTAATGACCCGCCTCGACTGAATCCAGTGACATCTGGCTTGAACCCTTGGGGGTTAGCTTGTTGGTTATTGGTAATATTGCCAATCCAGTCTTGAATGGCTTGCTTGCTGGCGATAAACTCTTCGTTACCAACACTAGTCGGATTTCCAGACGATCCGCCTGGTAGCACTAGCACTGGTGGGTTGCTGCCATCCTTGGAGCTGAGACCGATTGTTTGACCGAGATCGGCGTAGGGAGCGAACACCCGATCGACTTTGTAACCGAGGGTATCAAATGCTTGCTCTGCCACAGATCTGGTTTGAGGATCTGAGTATAGACTAACTGCTTTAGCTAACAGTTCGTATCGAGCATCAAATTGTGAATTAGACATAATTATTCTCCTGAGATTTACGTGCGTGGGATGCTAGAATCGCAGACTGGTACCGACAATAATGCGACCGTTGACCTCCTTACTAGTCGGAATAGTCGCACTGGTAAACAGGGTGAATTTC
The DNA here is from genome assembly GCF_031423935.1 of Chamaesiphon sp. VAR_69_metabat_338. Taxonomy (NCBI): domain Bacteria; kingdom Bacillati; phylum Cyanobacteriota; class Cyanophyceae; order Gomontiellales; family Chamaesiphonaceae; genus Chamaesiphon; species Chamaesiphon sp. VAR_69_metabat_338. Next base: position 838 of record NZ_JANPGM010000134.1, on the reverse strand, counting down.
TCGCTGAGATTTACATCTAAACCTAAGTTAAAAAACCCCGACACATTGGGATTGCGATTGTTATCTACCCCGAACCCATAACCGATATATGGAGTCAGCGAAGGCACAATTTGAAAGTTATAGGTAAGACTGGCTCCGTAGGGAATTCGACCGTCGATAAAGTCTAGATAAGGACGCAGCGCAAAATTTCCACCAAAGGGCAGTTTGGCACTGACCCCCAAGGTGGTTTTATCTTTGCCAAAAGTGACGGCGGGGCCGATATAACTATCGTTGATACCTTCACCCCTAACGACTTGGGGCAAACACATTTCGATCGCGCTGACAATCGTTAAAATGGCCAAGCTTGCCAAAAATTTAGGCATGACGTTTATCCTGTAAGTAACTGCACTCAAGTTACTCGGTCGTACCCCATTCCCACATCGTGCGATCGGTTTGACCGATCGGTCAATTGCGCGATCGCCATCGATCGGTGTAAATAGTGGTAGGTTGGGTTGCGGATGAAATCGTGCCGAAGGCGGAAACCTCAGCGCGATTTCAGTCGCTAAACCCGCCCCTACAGATAATAGAGGGGAAACAGATCGGTCGAATTATGTCGTTGAAAATGCTCGCAAGATGGAGATCGTTAGTCTGTCGATTAAGTCGCAAATTACAGCCAGATCGGGACTCGGCAGAGTATCAAACTTGGCGGCAACAATTTTTGCTCGATCGATTGAAAATTGCCTTGTGGATTGCCTTTCCGATGACAATTGCCCTGCACGCTAGTCAATTATTTGTATTCTTTTTAGACTCCCAACGCTTCGAGCAGGACATACTCAGATTTTATGGGGATACTAGTTTA
>NZ_JANPGM010000133.1:0-7731 GCF_031423935.1 Chamaesiphon sp. VAR_69_metabat_338 | reverse complement strand
CTACTATGCCTACAATAACTTGGCTCTGACCCAAGTGGCGCGTCGAAATACTCTCGGGGCTTTGAACCTAGCGCGTCAAGCCGTCCAGATTGCCCCCCAATCTCCGGCTACCCGTGCCCTCTTAGGACAACTCTTGGTCGCTAACAAAGATTATCGACAAGGGCTGATGCAACTGAATATGGCACTCGGTCAGAATTCCCGGATGTCGGCTGCTTACAAAGCTAGAGCAGAGGCATATCAGGCATTAGGCAATACCGCAGCCGCGCAACAAGACAACAGATCGGCACAGCAATATGCCTCGACAAATCCTGAAGGGTTTATCGATGATATTAGTTTTCTCAACCAATAATATTCAGCTGTAAACATCGCTCGGATCTGCTAATTTCATGGTTGGCAGGCTTCACTTAAATACAAGTATTTTATGCTGCTAATTTCTAAAAAAATCAGACCGAAGATTGAGAGTACTTGCGATCGCGATCGCTTAAAAATTTAACGAAACTGAATTTTGCTTCGTTGTTAAATCGATTATTTAATCTATTGCCTCATCCGTAATTTATGCCGATCGAGAATTTGTTCGAGTACACCCCAATCGACGATTTGCAAAGCCGTAGACGTTGGCGTTGGCGTAAGCCTGCCGTAGGCACAGCCTCTCCGTAGGAGATCCGAAGCGAGGCGTGTCGCAGACGGAGCGCGCGTCGCTATCCCGTAAGGTAACGCACCGAAAAGAATAGCTACACTCAATTCTCAGCACAATTTATACCAGTATCTACCTGACAACTCCCGATCGTCATTCAAATTAAATCGACAATCGCGGAACTAGAACCCCAATCGCGGCTGTCTCAATCTACATCGATCGCAATTCTGGCATCTACCCAAATAATTGACTATGAATTATCGGAGATTTTATCTCATCATTATTGTTAGTATCGTTACTAACTTAAATTCCTTATTCTGTTTGACTCAAATTGCCCAGGCAGATGAACAATCAACTTCACCAGATTTAGTCACTAGGAGTCCATCTACCCAAAAGTTTGTCAATCAAGGTACGGAAATATTTCTAAATGGTAAAACTTTAAATATTCCGTGGGGACAATGGCAAGTCGGTAATAGTTTGCGACTGGGAATTAGCGATACTGCCCTCGATCGACAGCTCGGTGTCGAGTTATTTAGTAACAGTAATTACTCAACTCAGCCGATCGATTGGTATGCCACTACTCGATCGACACCAGTGAGTGTAAATGCCAAGCTCAGCCGTCAATATCGCTATCTGGATATTACAGATCTCGCTAAAAAGAGTGGGTGGCAATGGCAGGTTGCAGGTACCAAGCTCCAACTCAATACACCAGCAACGCGAGTAACCAATATCCGTCGCGAAACTATCCCCAAAAATGGCAAAATTACCGTTACGTTAGATCGGGCGACGCCTTGGAAACTCAGTCAAACCCCGACTGAAGGTTATCTGACGATCGAAGCGAATGCCGACCCCACTTTACTCGCCCAATTTAACGCACCAGCCCCAGTCATCGATGCCAATCTCGACCCAGATGACGATCCGACCGCGAAAAAATTAGAATTTAAAGTTACTAGTAATAAAAATCAAACGATCGTCCAATTTCCGATCGTCAAAGGACAGCGGGCTAGGGCGAGATTAGTCTCGCCAACTAGTCTGGAAGTCAGCATCAACCCCAATTTAGCAACTATTCCCGATCGCGAGATAAAGTGGGCACCAGGACTCAAATGGCGACAAAAATGGGTGAAATTGGGCGCGATTAATTTCCCCGTTAGCTATCTAGAAATCGATCCGCGTCAGCAGGGGATTAAATTTAGACCGATGTTATCGATCGAACCAAATTTAGTCGGTACCAATCACCTGATTAAATTTGCGCCTACCACTCAAGTCGTCGCCGCAATCAACGGGGGCTATTTCAATCGTAATAATCGGATGCCACTCGGTGCCCTCAAACGCGACGGGGAATGGTTATCTAGTCCCGTCCTCAATCGCGGTGCGATCGGTTGGAATGACAAAGGACAGATGCGGATTGCCCGCTTAAAGATGCAAGAAACGATCGATACTTCCACCAACGCACGTCTGCCGATTCTCGCGCTCAATAGTGCTTATGTCCAGGCTGGATTCGGTCGGTATACGACTGATTGGGGCAGTACCTACACACCGCTGCAAGCGAACGAACTGATTTTCACAGTCCAACAAAACAAAGTCACCCAAATTACCCCTGGTAACGCGATTGGCAGTGTGAACATTTCCATCCCTAGCAACGGCTATTTACTGGCTTTACGGGGGCAGTCAGAGCTATCTAGCAGCATTCCGATCGGTACCAGTGTGACGCTCCAACATCAACTTACCCCACCAGAATTTGACACTTACTCCCAAATTATGGCTGCTGGCCCTTGGTTGGTACAATCGAGCAAAATTGTCCTCGATGCTAAAGGCGAAAATTTCAGCGCGAATTTTAGTAAAGAAGCCGCAGTCCGCAGCGCGATCGGCAGTACTGCCACAGGTAAAATCTTGTTAGTCACCGTCCACCCCCATCCCGGCGGCAAAGGCCCCACCCTGGCAGAAATGGCGCAACTGATCTACCAAATGGGGGCAGTAGATGCACTCAATCTCGATGGTGGAAGTTCTACCAGTCTTTACCTCGGCGGCCAATTAGTCGATCGAGCCTCCGCCACTGCTGCGCGCGTCCACAATGCGATCGGGATTTCAATCGAACCATAATCCTAGTCCCAGAACCCCGACTTCTCCCAGAAGTCGGGGTTCTTAGAGCTACAAAAAAGGCGATCGTTACTAATTTAACGATCGCCTTTTAAATTTAAAACCCCGATTTCCTTTCGTAATCAGATGCAAATGAGAGCAGCAGTTACTAAAAAAATATTCTTGAATGCTGGTTGCCGATTTAACTGGCGGAACCAACCTCATGTCATCACTATAACCCGATCTGCATCACATCGGTATCAGCCATTTCACGGTAGATTCAATCGCGTTGGTAACAATCCTTGCCCGATCGACAGGCTCGATCGGGTTGAAAACCACTTGGTGTAAGTATTTGCTAGCGGTTCGCCTCTATTGCTGACAAGATCTGGCTACAAATCGGAGCTTTCGTCTTTCATCACCTCCTCCAAGACATGCCGCGTACTATTCCACGCCAAGATGCCCGCAATCGTGACGATGACACTCATCCCCCATAATACTGGTGACAATCCAAAGCGATCGGTCAAAGGGCCAACAATAATCAAGGGCACGGCGACAGCGATATTGACAGCATTATTCTGAAATCCAAACACTTTCCCGCGCATCGATTCTGGTGTTTTTTCCTGGATCAGTGTTTGGACGGGTACGGCAATTAAGGATGCACCCAAGCCCAAAATCCCCGCGCAGATTAGACCCAACCACAAGCTGTCCACGAAAGTAAAAGCGACCAGCATGATACTCATCCCTACAAACCCAATTAATGGTAGGGATTTTTGTTGCATTCGATTGCCAAAATGTCCGATAATTCCCGCCCCTAGTACCAAACCAATCCCGGCTGGTGCTACTAAAAAGCCAAATTCTTCTTTCTTCAAACCAACTTCGGCAGTTAAACTTACTGTCAGCACGGGTAATGCCGCGATCGTCGAAGAGAATACGGCTAATTGGATCATCGCATTCAGCAATAACTTGTTGCTGCGGATGTAATCAAACCCGACTTTTAACTCATGCCACGGATTAACTTTACGGTCATGTTTGCTAGTGTCGAGTGTTTCTGCCAACTTCACAAATTGTCCCAATCCGGCTGCGATAAAGTAGAGCGATGCCACCAAAATTTCGCGCGAACCGTTTTGGCTGATATTGGTGACAGCCATCAACATTGCCGGAGCCATTCCAAATCCGACAATTACTGAAGCCGTTGAGGTAGTGGCAAATAGAGCATTTGCCGTGAGGAGGTTTTCAGGTTTGACAACCAAGGGAATTGCCGACTGTTCCGCTGGTGCGAATGCTTGGGTGATCGTCGAAGTTGCAAATGCAATTAATAATAAAACGACGAATTCTTTCGGGAGAATTGGTAATAATAAAATCAGACCACCTCGGATTAGATCCGAAATTACCATGATTTTTTTCTTAGGATAGCGATCGACAAATATGCCCGCCGCCGCCCCAAATAAAATTGCTGGAATCGTTGTGGCCAGGAATATGTAAGAGCTAGAAGAAGCGGCATATCTAGCTGGAATATTATATGTATCCAGTAAAGCGATCGACATTACGGCCAATACTTTATCCGCAATTTGTGAAAAAATTTGCCCGATCCACAAAAATAAAAACGAGCGGTTTTTGAGTAGAGCCTTAAATCCACTCGCTTCTGTAGGTGTTTTTGCAGGTAACATAAGCTAGAAAGGGAAAGGGTTAAGACTTAGCCTATAACGCATCATCCAGAATATGCCGAGTGCTATCCCATGCAATGATGCCAGCGACAGTAACAATGCCACTCATTCCCCATAATACTGGCGGTAGTCCAAACCTGTCAGCTAAAGGTGCCACAATAACTAGCGGCACGGCTACAGCAATATTCACTGCATTATTCTGAAAGCCAAATACCTTGCCTCGCATTTTTTCTGGCGTTTTTTCTTGGATGAGTGTCTGCATCGGCACGGCAATTAATGAAGCTCCTAATCCTAAGATCCCAGCACAGCAGATGCCCAACCATAAGTCATGCACGAAGGTAAAGGCGATTAGTGTGACGCCCATGCCAATAAACCCAATCAGTGGCAATGATTTTTGTTGGAGGCGACCGCCCAAATGTCCTAAAATTCCCGCACCAAGTACTAAGCCAATCCCTAACGGCGCAACTAACGTCCCAAATTGTTCTGGCTTTAATCCAACTTCTGATGTGAGTTTAATCGACAATCCGAGCAATGCCGCGATCGTTGAAAATAGTACGGCTAATTGCAGCATCGCACTTAATAATAATTTGTTACTAGCAAGGTATTCAGAGCCAACTTTTAATTCATTCCAGGGATTAGCTCTCCTAGCTTGCTTGCTCGTATCGATCTGCTCGTGCATGCCAACTAATTGCACCGATCCGGCGGCAATGAAATATAGTGCAGCCACCAAAATCTCGCGCGAGCCATTTTTACTAATATTGGTTACTGCTGTCAAAATTGGTTCGCCGATGCCAAATCCAAAGATCAAAGAAGTGATGGAGGTCGTCGTGAATAAAGCATTAGCTGTGAGTAAATTCTCTGGCTTAACTACCAGCGGAATCGCTGACAACTCTGCGGGTGTAAATACTTGCATCACTACCGAAATCATAAAGTTGACAATTAATAAGATCGCAAATTCTTTCGGTAAAACTGGTAGTAATAGAATCAGTAATCCCCGCAAAACGTTTGATACTACCATCACTTGCTTCTTGGGATAGCGATCGACAAAGATTCCTGCCGCTACACCAAACAAAATCGCAGGGATGGTCGAAGAAACCATCAAATAAGAACCAGAAGATGCGGCATATTTAACGGGAATATTATAAGTAGTCAGCAGTGCGATCGACATGACTAACAATACTTTATCCGCTACTTGTGAAAAAATTTGCCCAATCCACAGCAATAGAAACGAGCGGTTTTTGAGTAGAGCCTTAAATCCACTCGCCTCTGTAGGTGTTTTTGCAGGCAACATAGGCTAGAGAATAGGGGTATAGAGTATCGATCGGGAGCATAGGGAGCGCAGGTAAAAAAGCTGGTTCCGAACTAGTCGAAATGGTACTAGTTTTGAAGTCTAATCGCGTCGGCTCAGTCGTCCCTTTGGAGAATCTTCTCTTGCGATTGTACCTATAAGTGGGTCGGTAAATTTGTCGATGTGTGACAGTCGTTGGAGTGGACGATAGATAATGGATAATAAATAGTAGCTATTAACTTGTCGCCGCCCCGTCATGAACTCCACTATCGCCTACCTGACTACTCAACTCGATCGCGCGATCGTTGCCGCCTTGGGAGCCGATTATGCTGGCACCGATCCCATTTTGGTCTTATCGAGCAACCCCAAATTTGGAGATTATCAGGCCAATATGGCGATGGGACTGAGTAAAAAATTGGGACAACCACCGCGCGCCATCGCTCAATCGATCGTCGATAACCTTGACGTAGCCGACGTCTGCGAACCACCGCAAATTGCTGGCCCTGGCTTTATCAATTTTATCGTCAAACCCAGTTATCTCGCCACTCAGCTCCAAGCCATGCAGTCTGACAGTCGCTTGGGGGTACCCGTCGCCGACAAACCCCAACGAGTAGTCGTAGACTTTTCGAGTCCGAATATTGCCAAAGAAATGCACGTCGGTCACTTGCGATCGACTATTCTAGGGGACTGTATCGCGCGGGTATTAGAATTTCGCGGTCATGATGTCCTCAGACTCAATCACGTCGGCGATTGGGGCACCCAATTTGGGATGCTGATTCTCTACTTGCGGGAAGCCTATCCCCAAGCCTTGACGACTGCCGACGCCCTCGATTTAGGCGATTTGGTAGTCTTATACAAACAAGCCAAACAACGCTTCGACACAGACTCCCAGTTCCAAGCCGCAGCTAGAGAAGAAGTCGTCAAATTGCAAGCACGAGATCCCGAAACTATCAAAGCCTGGAATCTCCTGTGCGACCAATCGCGGCGCGAATTTCAGGTAATTTATGACAGATTGCATGTCAACCTCACCGAACGCGGCGAATCCTTTTACAATCCCTATCTCGCCAGCGTTGTCGCAGACTTAAAAGCAACTGGTTTACTAGTCGAAAGCGACGGCGCGCAGTGCGTCTTCGTCGAGGGATTTACCAACAGAGATGGCGATCCATTACCGCTGATCGTTCAAAAAACCGACGGCGGTTATAACTATGCCACGACCGATTTAGCCGCCATTCGCTATCGGATTCAAACCGACACAGCCGATCGAATTATCTATATCACCGATGCCGGACAAGCAGATCATTTCGCCCAAGTTTTCCAAGTCGCCAAATTAGCGAAGTGGATACCCGAAAACGTCGAAATCGTTCACGTTCCCTTCGGCTTGGTGTTAGGTGAAGATGGCAAAAAAATCAAGACTCGATCGGGTGAAGCCATCAAATTAAAAGAGTTACTCGATGAAGCGGTCGATCGATTCCGCAACGATTTAGAAGCGCGGTTACTCGCAGATTCTAGACAAGAAACTCCCGAATTTATCGCCAATAGTGCCAATGTTGTCGGCATTAGTGCTGTCAAATACTCCGACTTGAGCCAAAATCGCACGAGTAACTATGTCTTTAGTTTCGACAAAATGCTGGCACTGCAAGGCAATACGGCACCCTATATGATGTATGCCTATGTTAGACCGCAAGGCATCAGTCGTAAAGGTGAGATCGATTTCGATAACCTTGGCGATAACGCTCAAATCATCCTTAATGGCGAACTAGAGCTTATCCTCGCGAAACACCTGCTTCAATTTGGAGTGACTATTATGGAAGTCGAACGAGATTTACTTCCCAATCGGTTGTGTCAATATCTGTTTGAATTAAGTCAAAAATTCAATCAATTATATGCTGATGATGTAAATTACCCGATTCTAAAAGCTGAAGAACCGCTGCGTACTTCTCGGTTAATTTTATGCCATCTCACCGCTAAAATATTGAAGTTAGGATTGGATTTACTCGGCATTCCAGTCTTGGAAAGGATGTAAACATTGTCATCACATTGAATCGGTAGGGGTAATTCATGAATTACCC
>NZ_JANPGM010000132.1:0-14922 GCF_031423935.1 Chamaesiphon sp. VAR_69_metabat_338 | reverse complement strand
TCCCTAATCCCTAATCCCTAATCCCTAATCCCTAATCCCTAATCCCTAATCCCTATTCCCTAATCCCTATTCCCTATTCCCTAATTCATGGCAGAAAACTCCCCCATCATCCTCGTCGAAAATGATTCGGTGCTAGCACAGAAGATCGGCACAGATCTGATTGAGGCTGGTTATCAAGTTGCGATCGCTGAAAATGCCCGCAGCGGACTCGAATATGCTAAAAAATTACACCCGTCATTGATTGCGATCGATCGAGCTTTACCTGGAGACTCAGCCCTCGCCTTAGTCCCCCAACTGCGAGACTTGGGTTGTACGGTACCAATTTTACTGTTAATGTCCCATGACTCGATCGCCGATCGGATCGTGTGTCTGGAATCTGGCGCGGATGACTACTTCCTCAAGCCCTATCAGGCACCCAAGTTTTTACACGCGATCGGGTTATATCTGCATTCAAATGTTATTCCGGGCGAACAATTGCGATTTGGCGATCTCGTCTTGGATTTTGTCACCCATCGCGTAGCTCGGAACGATCGGACGATCGATTTGACAGTCAAAGAATTTGAACTGTTGCGCTATTTGATGTCCCATCCCGAAACAGAACTCACTAGAGAACAGATCTTGGAAAATGTCTGGGGCTATGATTTCCTCGGCGAATCCAATGTTATCGAAGTCTATGTCCGCTATCTCCGCCTCAAGCTAGAAAAAGATGGTGGCAAACGACTGATTCAGACGGTGCGTGGTGTTGGCTACGTGTTGCGGGATTAAATTACGATAATTATTGACAGTGATGAAACTAATGTACTATTATGGTGCGGTGCTGTCGATCGGCAATAACCACCACACAAGGCAACGAACATGCAGCAGATCCGCGATTGAATTAATTTGGAAACAAAATTAATGACTCGCTCGTCCCAATCGTCAGGAGTAGGATTCACCATTCAACGTCGAGACGAGGGCAACGATTTGTCATCCTCAAAGCTTAACCCTCAAATCCATATCCCCTCAAGCATCGTGACTCGACAGCAACTTAAATTTGGCATTACTATTGGCATGGCGGGGGTCTTGCTTTGGAGTTTCGCTCTCCCCGTCCGATCGGCATCACCATTTTTGCACCGAGATTCAGCCATTACCCGATCGAGAGCCGATCTCCAATCTACTCAGCAAGGTCAAAAATTGCCGTTAAGTGCTCGATTTACCACTCAAGGGCAAACTATCCTCTTAGAAGTGGCTCGCACCCCTGAGGAGCAATCTACAGGTCTGATGTCTCGCACGAGTCTAGCTGCCGATCGGGGGATGTTATTTGTCTTTGCTCCCGCACGTCCGGCCAGTTTTTGGATGAAAAACACCCTGATTCCCCTAGACATGGTATTTATGTCTAATGGCGTAGTCAGACATATCAGTGCTAATGTGCCCCCCTGCAAGGTGGCCGACTGTCCTGGATATGGCCCTCAGTCCCAAGTTAAAATCGATAACGTCATCGAATTGCGGGCGGGTAGAGCCGCAGAACTGAAAATTAAAGTTGGCGATCGCTTAACAATCGATAAATACTCAGCCAAAATACTGAAATAAACCTGGATCTTTAGATAAGCGTCATTAGCAATGTTAGGATCCATTGCTAATAATAATAATACCAAAGATACTACTGAGACACCGATCTCGCTTTTAAAAAGAGTCAGTGTTTCTACGGATTTCAAATCGATGTTAACAGGATTAAATGTTTGTTACTGCCAGTTATCAATTTTTCTCCCCTGGCAAATGAAACTGTTAGAGCGATACTACTAAATCTACTGCATCATTTTTAGTAAGTTCCGCCCAATTAGACATAGAAACTACTTTCGATCTCACGATCGCATTCGATTCTGTTCCAATTGTGCTACTCGTTCCACCAGAACATTTGTAACTGGCTGCAACATCAACTCAAATCTCAATTTGCATATTTGTGTAATTTAGGTCGAGACTGGTGAATATCTAAGTTAGTGTCTTTATTGTCACCAACACGCCGCTCGGAATCGTTGGCTAAAAGTGCCGGTTTTCCGATTTTTTTAATAAATACGTTTTAATATTCAGCCGGAGGTACGGCAATGATTGCATCTACACATTTAACAAAATTAATTCGCTTCTTACAAGACGATCTAGCAATTTCGGCATCGTCGATGGCGATCGGTCTCAAGCAGCTAGAACACAACCCAGGCCCTTTGCCGATGATTTTATGGCAATACGGTCTGGTAACGATCGAGCAACTCGATCGGATCTATGACTGGATGGACGCAACTTAGGAATCGAGCGTCGATCGTTGATAATGGATAGCTAAAATCGCTATCCATTAGCTCCAAGTTAAAACTCAAACTAAAAAAGCTCCAAGTTCTAACTTGGAGCTTTTTACATGGTTTTTAAAAAATTTGACAGATTCGATCGATGTTAGGATGCGAGCAATCTGGTTAGGAGGGGAATATCGACATGGGTAGCACCTTGAGTATCCCCCGCGATAATTTGGCAAGGACGGTCGGGTTCGCCGAGATCGGATAGTACTAGTTTGGCGCGATTCGGCAAAGCCGAGGCTACACCAACGAATCGATGATTTTGGGTGTAATCATTAATCGTGACGATCGTCTCGATGCCTGCACCTAGAGCAGAAATCAGACCATTTTCGGAGTCTTCAAATGCCAGACAATTGGCTGCTGGTAAATTCATCTGCGCCAGTACGTATTCGTAGATGTCTGGAGCGGGTTTCTTCTTGGGGACGATATCGCCAGCCGCAATGACTTCAAACCAGTTAGCATCGATATTATTGGCTAAGAGCGCGAACACATTCTCAGGAGTCGTGGTTGTCGAAATCGCCAGTCGCAGATTGGCAGCTCTAGCAGCCTCCAGAAGCCGCTTGACTCCAGGCCGGAGGGGAATGCCACCGCGCTCCAATAACTGGGCGTAATATTGATTTTTAGCCTTGTGCAGCTCGGCAATCGTCGCATCCTCCATCCGCACGTCGGGACGATAGGTGTCCAGATAAAAGCGCATCCGCTCCTTCCCGCCAGTCACGGCCAAAAGTTTGCCATATAACTCGATCGACCAATCCCAATCCAAACCAGCATTGGCAAAAGCTTGATTGAATGCGACCCGATGTCCGTCCCGCTCGGTGTCGGCCAGCGTACCATCGACATCAAAAATTAGTGCTTGTAATCCGCTCATCCCGATCGCCTTCCTAAGTTCTACGAACAAATCTACCGTATATGTGATGTTATCACCCCGATCTGCCGATTGCGATTGGCGACTGCTGACTCTTGCCTGCGATCGGTGCCAAACCCTTATAATATAAGGAGAGAAATCTGTGGTAAATATCGATACCTCGGCATCTGTGGCAAGCGATCGCCATTAGTAATAGTTACTTTTAGAACGCGGCAATTTTATAGAGAATATGGCACAACTCGAAACTAGAACCGAACCGATGGTGCTGAACATGGGGCCGCACCACCCATCGATGCACGGGGTGATGCGACTGATTGTCACCCTCGATGGTGAAGATGTCGTCGATTGCGAGCCGGTCATCGGCTATCTCCATCGCGGTATGGAGAAAATCGCCGAAAGTCGCACGAATATTATGTTTGTGCCCTACGTCAGCCGCTGGGACTATGCAGCGGGGATGTTTAATGAAGCGGTAACGGTGAATGCGGTTGAAAAATTAGCGAATATTCCCGTGCCCAAACGCGCCAGCCATATTCGCGTGATCATGCTGGAACTCAATCGGATTGCCAACCATTTGCTGTGGCTCGGCCCATTCATGGCCGATGTCGGCGCGCAGACGCCATTTTTCTATATCTTCCGCGAACGGGAGATGATCTACGATCTGTGGGAAGCGGCGACTGGCTATCGGATGGTCAATAATAACTATTTCCGGATCGGTGGCGTGGCCGTAGATTTACCCTATGGTTGGATCGACAAGTGCCTGGACTTCTGCGACTATTTCGAGCCAAAAGTCGATGAATACGAAAAGCTGATCACTAATAATCCGATCTTCCGGCGGCGGGTCGAAGGTGTCGGTACCATCGGTCGCGATGAAGCAATTAACTGGGGCTTATCTGGCCCGATGCTGCGTGCTTCTGGCGTGAAGTGGGATCTGCGCAAGGTGGATAAATATGAGTGCTATGACGATTTTGATTGGGAAGTCCACTATGAGACGGCTGGGGACTGCCTAGCCCGTTATTTCGTGCGGATTCGGGAGATGCGCGAGTCGGTGAAGATCTTGCGCCAAGCGATCGCGGCTCTACCTGGTGGCTCCTATGAAAATCTCGAAGCCAAACGGCTCGCGGCTGGGCCAAAATCCGAGTGGGATGGGATGGAGTATCAGTACATTACCAAAAAAGTTGCCCCAACATTTAAGATTCCCAAAGGCGAAAATTACGTCCGGATCGAGAGTGGTAAAGGCGAGTTAGGGATCTTTATTATCGGCGATGATAATGTTTTCCCATGGCGGTGGAAGATCCGTGCGGCGGACTTTAATAACGTTCAAATTATTCCTCACCTGTTACGCGGCGTGAAAGTAGCCGATATCGTGACGATTTTGGGTAGTGTGGATATTATTATGGGTTCTGTCGATCGCTAATTAAGTCCACAAATTTATGCTAATTTATCGATCGACTAATCCAAGACTAATTTGGATTGCTCGATCGATTCAATTAGCACGAACATTGGAGCTAGCACATGACTAGAGATTACGAGCAAATCATCCTCAATAATTTAAGACAATTATCGCCCACACAACAGCAGGAAGTTTTGAACTTCACTGAATTTCTGCGCCAGAAATTTGCGATAGTCTTACCAGAGCCTCGTTTGTCCCTCAGACAGCTTGCAAAACTCCCGATCGAACAACGGCATCAGTATCTTCAATCGACAATTGACGCAACCGCCAATGATTTCGCAACAGATCCAGAACTGACAGCATTTTCTGAATTAGATATTGAAGATTGGGAGATTGAGGATGACTAATGCCAAGCGTGGCGAAGTATGGCTAGTAGATCTCAATCCGACTAGAGGTCAAGAAATTCAAAAAACTCGTCCCGCCGTTGTCGTTAGTTCTGATTTATTCGATCGAATTGCTCTAAAAATTGCCATCCCAATTACAAGCTGGCAATCAAAGTTTAGCGATCGACCTTTTATGGTGCGCATCGATGCCAATATAGATAATGGATTAGATGTAGATTCCGCAGGAAACATCTTACAAATTCGTAGTCTTTCAACCGAGCGATTTGTCAAACGATTAGGGCAGGTATCACCGGAAATTTTAGAAGAACTTTTGACTGGTTTAACTATTTGTACTGATTACGAACTAAAGTCCTAAGTTTCTCAACTTAGCTGCTAACTAATTTAATGCTACCTACAGTTATTTTACCTGGCTATCTCGAAAGTGCTGATGTCTATCTGCCGCTGCAACAATCGCTAACTGCGCTCGGTACACCCACGACGACAGTACCACTAAGGAAACGAGATTGGCTGCCGACACTTGGCGGTCGATCGATGGTGCCGATTTTGCGCCAACTCGATCGAACTGTTAATGCTGCTTTAGCAGATAATCATGCTACCCAAATTAATCTCATCGGGCATTCTGCTGGGGGTTGGATTAGTCGGATTTACATCGGTGAAATCCCCTATATCATTCATGGCGATGTCGATGAAACTGCTAAGTTATGGGATGCTAAATCCAAAGTTGCCACCCTAATTACCCTCGGTACTCCACATATTAGTGGCGAACGCTGGACGAAGAAAAATCTTGATTTTGTCAACGATAACTATCCTGGAGCCATGTATCCAGATGTGCAGTATATTTGTGTTGCTGGCAAGTCAATTTACGGTGCCAAAAAAATCGGTCAATGGTTGGCTTATAGTAGCTATCAACAGACTTGTGGCGAGGGCAATACCTGGGGTGATGGGATTACGGCGATCGCCGCCGCACATTTAGACGGGGCGAAGAATATCATCATTGAAGGCGTGAAACACTCACCGCGCAGTCCTGGGCTGTGGTATGGTTCCCCAGAGATACTATCGCAGTGGGTCGGTTATCTAGTTTGAGGGCGATTTGAGATCGTCAGCTTCGCGAAAAAATCTCAGTGTCATAGCAAAATCAGCGCGCTCGTGGGGAATGCTAGAATTGAGCTTTGGTATAAATCCGATCTAAAGATCGAGAGTTGTGCGCATATCTCCCTTGGAGAATAGTACAATCTAGAGTTAGTTAGATCGGGCAACAATTACTAGGTGTTCGCTATGGAAGAATGGCAAAACGAAATCGCCGCCGCGTTCAAAGATTTTACCGCGTTGTTTGATGAATTTGGTCGCGAACTCACAGATTTTGTTGAAGAAGTTACTACTGAAGCTGCTGAAACCCTTAATCTGCAATGGGACGAGCTGAAGGAAGTGCTGACCGAAATCTGGCAAGAATTAGAATTAGAATTTGAAGAATCCACGCCGCTCCAGTGGGATATCCCCCTAACGACCAGACCGATGCCAGATCCGGCCACACATCCCGCCTGCATGGGTTGTATCAACTATAATGGAACTGTCTTCGGCGGTAATCTCTTGATTTGTGGCATGTATCCATATGGTTGTAATACCGATACTTGTCCCGATTGGGAAGGCGAAAACAATCTCAACTAGTCGATCGTCGATCGCTTACCCTGAGCCTGTGGTAACGTAGCGTTTCTGTCAGACTCAGGGTTAACAGCGTTGCGATCGAGACAGTTAGACTCTTAAATAGAAACTACCCCAATATAAATAACTAACAGATCGATCGTCATGACTCAGGCAAATGCAGCATCTGTGACTACCCCAATTGAAATGAAATATGGGGAACGCGAAATTATTAATGGCGAACTGATTACGTTTCCTAATCCTCGGATCGGGCGACGTTACAACGTCGATATCAGTTTGCCAGAGTTTACCTGTAAGTGTCCTTTTTCTGGCTATCCTGATTTTGCAACGATCGAGATTAGCTATGTCCCCGACCAAAAAGTGGTCGAACTCAAGGCACTGAAACTATATATCAATAGCTACCGCGATCGCTACATTTCCCACGAGGAAACTGCCAATCAAATCTTAGATGATTTTGTGGCAACTGCCGACCCCCACCAGATTACCGTCAGAGCTGATTTTTCCCCACGCGGAAATGTCCACATGGTGGTGGAAGTCAAGCATGAGAAGTAGGGATTAGGTTTTAGGCTTTAGGTTTTAGGTTCGTAAGAGTTGCGGCGACGCGACAACCCCGACTTCTCCAAGAAGTCGGGGTTGTGTCTTAGCAAGCTTGACTATCGATCTAGATCGAGTCGCTCGGATTCTATTTCTTCTCAGGTATTTTGCAGTATTGAGTTAGTCCGGTTGCCAGATCGCGTTCGGGACTGAAAATATTATTGGATTTGCGCAAACCTTCCTGAACTTTGGTAGATTTGCGCTCCTTGAGGCTGTTAATGAGTTGCTTATTAATTTCAGTGCCACCTTGGTACATGGCCAAAAACTGACTTTTATAAGTCTTGAGTTTTTCGTCGCTGAGATTGACAGAATTCATATCCTTGTTGGCTTTGTCAAAAACCTGCACGAGTTTTTCGACAATTTGGACGTCGAGATTTGTGCCAGCTTGAGTAGTATCCTTGGTATCGATCACTGTTTGATTGATGACTTTAATCATGTCCGCGCATTGGGACACCTTGCCACTGCTACAGCTTGTTGTCAAAAAACTCGTCCCGATCGCGATCGCGATAATTGCTACCCGTTGCACTTTCACAAATTTCAGCTCCACTGCCGCTCAACACACAACACATCTTAGCTTATTTAGCCAAAGTGTTAACCACGATCGATAGACAAATATTCGATCGCTCTAACTTCGCCACCAATTAGCTAGAATTGGTCTTTACGACCGCGAATGCGCGCGAAGGTTTCGACAGGATCGCGGCTGGCAACACTGGTTTGGAGTGCGGCTGTATCCCAACGCAGGAAAGGATTGGTGCGTTTTTCAATTCCCAACGATGTGGGGACGGTGGGAATCAGAGCTTGCCGTGCGGCGGTAACATCAACTAGTCGCTGCTGGAGTTCTTGGTTGTCAGGATCGACGGTGACGGCAAATTTGAGATTGCTCAGGGTGTACTCGTGGGCGCACCAAATTCGGGTGTTATCGGGCAACTGACGCAGTTTGGTCATCGAACCGACCATTTGCGATGGAGTCCCCTCAAATAAGCGTCCGCAGCCGCCAGCAAAAATTGTATCGCCACAGAATAGCTCGCCAGCCTCTTCGTTTTGAGGCGGGAAATAATAGGCAATGTGCGCGCGGGTATGTCCGGGAATGAAGAAAACTTCACCAGTCCGCTCGCCAAATTCGACTCGATCGCCATCGACTAAGTATACTTGTTGTCCGGGGATGCGCCCACGATCTTCGGCACCACCATAGACCCGAACATCGGGAAAGGCGGCGATTAATTCTTGATTGCCGCCGACATGATCGCCATGATGGTGCGTATTAAAAATCGCTACCAATTGCACTTGCTGACGGGCTAGTTCGGCGAGTACTGGTGCCGCTTCCGCCGGATCGACAACTGCGGCAATTTTCCGCTCCAAATCGAGCATCAGAAAGATATAGTTGTCCGATAAAACGGGAATCCGAATAATTTCCATAGCAAACAGAGTGGGATAAACTTACGCTCTTTTAACTTAACCGATCTGCCGCTGGTTTCTAGCTCTTAACGATGTCTTACCCCCGCTCCAAAAGCCTAATTCCCCAGAACCCCGTTATTACTATCCCCATTACTCGGCGAGGGGCTAGGACTAACAGGGGGTGTGAGTTGCATTTGCCACTGCTGAATCAGATTTTGGGCGGCACCATAGGAAGAGGTATTCTCGGGGATGGCTTTGGCGATCGCGATCGCGCGGCGCAGGTCGCTGGTGGCCGTGCTTTGGGCGACTTCTAACATTTGACTGCCCCAGTTGTCCATCGCCAGTCGCGCCTGAGCGCGGAGGGATGAACTTTTGGGTACGCGGGCGGCGGCTTTAATCGCGCCCAGGAGGGATTCTGGCGTACCCGTATCGGCCAATTTTTGGGCGGCGGCGAGGTTGTTTGCTGCTTGGAGTTGGGCTTGCCAATCGCCCACCTTTTCATCTCGTTGGGGAGACAGCGCACGTCCGGCCCCAATCCGTTGCGCCATCGCGATCGCACCACGCAGATCGCCAGTCGCCGCTAGGCTTTCAGCTTGCTGGAGGATCGGGGCATCTTGGGCGCGTTGAATCTCTGCTGTCCACTGTTTGCTTTTCGCTTGCGCTTGGGCGTAGAGTGCGCGTCCGGGGCGGATTTGGTTGAGTTGAGCGATCGCTTGTTGGACGCCTTGAACGGTACCGCTGGCTGCTAAAGTTTCAGCAGTGCGTAGATACGGCGTATCTTGAACCGTTTCAATTTGCTTGCGCCAATCGGTTGCGACCCCAGCAGCTTCTTTGCCACGGGGGTTGTTGCCCGGAATCCGTTGCACTTCGGTAATGGCAGCTTGGAGATCTACCACCGTGCCAGTACTGGCTAGACTGCGGGCGTGCTGGAGCGTGGCGAGATCCTGAATTTCTCGTTGCCAGGTGCCAGCGGCTTGCTGCGATCGCAGGTAAAGTGGACTATTAGCTTTGATGCTTTGAACCAAGGAGATAGATGTTTCGAGTTCCGAGATACTGCCACTTTCCGAGTGAGATTGGGCTTCGGCAAAGCTAATTAGATCCTGGACTTCGGTTTTGGTTTCGGTGGCATCTGGGGTCTGATTGGCAATTTCCAGCGCGCCTTTCCAGTCGCGTTTATCGAGCTTGACTCTGGCCAATTTCAACATCTGTTTGGCTGCTGTCGAAACGATCGTTTGAGCTTCGGTATGCGCGAAACTTTTCGGATCGATTTTATTGGCCATTTCTACTGCTGTCAGTAGTGATTTGACGGAAGGATTATTTTTGAGTAATTGCCGCGCCTCATCTAATTTGCCACTATCCGCTTTGGCAATTTGGACGAGGTCGGCTAATTCTTGATATTTAGTCGTCGCCCAGTAGCGATTATTCAAGTGCGTGAGTTTCACTGCTACTGAATAAGCATTTACCCACTTCGAGCTATTGAGTAATGCTCTAGTTTCTTTATCGAGTGCGACTCCTTTCGTCCAAGTTTCTTGCCATTGTCCCAACCGTTTGGACACAATTTTATAAGCCGGAATATTTTTGGGGACTTTTTTGGCAGCGTTGACTGCTTCATCGTAGTTCCCTTCTTGATAAGTAGCTTCGGCTAATCTCAAAATTGCCAGCGACCAACGTTGGACGTTGCTATCGATATATCCACGAGTCGGATCGTTAGGGGCGACATCCTTGACGAGATTGAGTGCTGAGACTAAATCTTTTAAAGTTTGCTTACTGGCTGCCAATTGACCGCAATATACGCGCAGGGATGCCGAGGACATGGGCACGAAGATTTCGGGGCAATTGGGTACTGCTTTGGGATTTAGCAGCAAGCCTAAAGCTAGATAAACTAGTCCGCCCGAAATACCGAGGGTAATAATTGCCCAGAACACCCAGCTTCGGATGAACGATAGTCGCAACCATGAGGGCATTTGGTTGACTAATTGCTTAGTTACCTGGGTTGCCTGTTCAAAATCAAAGCGGGAGTTTGGTTTTGCCAAAACTTGAATTAGAGGGTAGAGAATAGTTGGGTGCGGGGCAGAAGCATTTTGGCAGCGATCGGCAGAAATTAGCAGATCCGATTTAGTCGGACAATCCTAAAATTACCACTACTTTGTGAAAAATATTGTGATTTTTTTTGGTTTACTTTGTCAAGCCTATTCGCAGACTAGAAGTTTGCCAGTCTGATTCACTCGGCTGATGAATTCAGGAGTCGATCGATCTCGATCGAATTAGCTCCATGAGAGCACTGTTAGCTAGATTTTTGGTGGAATTAGATCGTTATCTTAACTCAATTGGGTGGAGCTGAGAATCCGCTCGATGGCGGTAACTAGTCGCTCTAGTTGCCACGCTTGGTGTGTAGCCATCACCGATAGTCTAATTCTACTGGTGGGGACGGTGGGCGGACGGATTGCTGGCGCGAAAATCCCCGCTTGTTGGAGTTGAGAGCCGATGTTTAGTGCCGTGCGAGCATCTGGTAGCTCGATACAGATAATTGGCGATGCAGATGGAATTAATGGCAACTGGGGCAGTCGCTCTGTCAAAAGCTGCTTTAAGCATGTCACATTTTGCCACAGTTGCTGACGTAGTTGAGGGGTAGTGCTAATTATCTCGATCGCAGCTAGTGCTGCTGCTGTGTCGGCAGGAGATAGTCCAGTCGTATAGATCCAGCTCGCACACCGATTTTTAAGAAAATCGATGAGGCTGGCACTACCCGCGACATAACCGCCCAAACTACCGATCGATTTACTCAATGTACCCATTTCGATTAAGGGTTGTCCCACCAGATCGAAATGCTCGACAATCCCCGCCCCAGTTGCCCCAAAAACCCCCGTGGCATGGGCTTCATCGATCGCCAGCATGGCATTGTATTCCCGCGCTAGATCGAGCAACTGTGGAAGGGGGCAAATATCGCCATCCATACTAAACACGCTGTCGGTAACGATCGTGCAGCGGCGATAATTGGTGCGGTGTAACTCTAATTGCTGGCGTAAATCTCCCAGATCGCAATGCTGGTAATCGATCGTTTTTGCCCCGCTCAATAACGCCCCATTTTTGAGGCTTGAATGGTTGGCGCGATCGCTCAGAACTAGGTCTTTTTTGCCCGCTAAGGCGGCGATCGTGCCCAAATTCGCCAGATACCCCGAACTAAAGACTAAGGCAGCTTCAGTGCCTTTTAAACGCGCGATCGCGTTTTCGAGATCTTGATGGAGTTGCTTGTGTCCGCTCGTCAACCGCGAACCCGTTGCCCCCGTCCCAAATCTCTGCGTTGCCGTAATTGCCGCCGCAATTAACCGCTCGTCCCCAGCCAAACCTAAATAATCATTACTCCCAAAATTGAGTAATTCGCAGCCATCTACAACTACTTCCGTACCGGGTAAACTCTCAATAACGCGCGGCGAGCGATGCCAATCCGCCTGCTTTATCGTCACCAACGCTCGATCGATCCATTCATAAGGATCTAGAGCAAGATCGACTCGATCTCCACTCCCCGCTCCCCGCTCCCCGCTGTCTTGAAAAGGTGCTCCGCTTGCGGAGTTCGTCCGGTCGGGTTCCCCGACCATGGAACGAACCCAAGCATGGCAAAGCCCAAGACCGCACTTTTCGCTCCCAACTCCCAACTCTCTACCCCCAGATTCATTCAAATAAATTTTAGAACTCCCGATCGATTAATATATGTGAATAACATTACCCACGCTGATTCATGGCAGAAATCCAGTTTTCCAGAGGCACCACCGAACCTGTCGTGCCAGATGTCCGACTTACCAAATCTCGTACAGGCGAACAAGGTAAAGCTTCATTTTACTTTGAGAAACCAGCGATTCTCGGCAATGACGTCAATGAAGAAGTCACTGGCTTGTATATGATCGACGAAGAAGGTGAGATTATTACGCGGGAAGTCAAGGCCAAATTTGTCAATGGTAAACCCGAAGCTTTAGAAGCAATTTACATCATGAATTCTACGGCAGAGTGGGATCGCTTCATGCGCTTTATGGAACGTTACTCTGCCAGCAATGGACTGGGCTTTGTTAAAGCTGACGGAGCTGATGCCTGAAGATCGCCAATCTCAGCCCCATCCAGACGATCGCGCGATCGAGATCGATTGTGCGGTCGTGACGATTAGCGATACCCGGACGCTGGACACCGATCGCAGCGGTCGCTTAATTTGCCAATTGTTACAAGCTGCGGGACATCGCATTGGCAAATATCAGATTATCCCTGACGAACCAACCCAGATTCTAGCCGAGTTAGCGACTGCGATCGAGACAGTACCAACCTTGCAAGCGATCTTCTTCAATGGCGGCACCGGCATTGCCGCTCGCGATACCACCTACGAAGCAATTGCTAGCGTCCTCACCAAAACCCTGCCTGGATTTGGGGAAATCTTTCGGTTCCTGAGCTACCAAGAAATCGGCTCGCGGGCGATGAGTTCGCGCGCGATTGCCGGGACATATCAACAGCTCCTCGTCTTCTCCCTCCCTGGCTCTCAAGGAGCCGTACGGCTGGGCATGGAAAAACTAATTTTGCCCGAACTCATTCATTTAGTCACTCAGTTACAATCTTGACGATCGATTAAAACCAGCGAGTGGTAGCATGTTTTTGAGATTTTGAACTCCTTAAACCCCCAAGTCCCCACTCTTGAAGATGAAACCTGTTGTCAAAAGCGACAAAAAAATCCCGCCGAAGAAAAGCTCTAACGCTTGGCTCTCAGTCTCAGTTATCTGTTTATTAGCGAGCGGGACATTCGGAGCCAAAGTACTCTTGCTAGTGGATAACGATCTAGAACTTAAAACTAAATTTGCCGGTCAAAGTTGGCAATTAGATAAAAATTCTCTTAAAAAATACGCAGACGATTTCGATCGATTTGTCACTGAGTCTTCGATCGAACCAATCGGTGCGAGTTTACAGCAAGAATCTATTAACATTGTCAATAGTACTAATGCGGCTCTGTCAGAACCGCGAACATTGTGTCTGCCGACATCCGATCTTGCCGCAATGTTTAACCAATCTCCTGACTCAACTGCGACTAAAACCAATACGTCTGCTACTAATAAAAATCTGTCAAGCCGCAATACAAAAGATCTATGTATTAATACTGGCGATCGCAAATGAGCCTATCTAGATATCTAAAGATGTGCGACCAGCGATCGAATTTCAACCTCTAAGATCTTGCCGAGTGGATTGCGGGGGATTCTTGCAACTGGCAGCCAATGTTTGGGGATTTTATAGTTACTAATCTTCTCCTCGATCGCGCTAGCTAAACTATCGCCAGAAGTAGACATATCTTTAGAGACATAAATAGCTGTAACTGCTTGTCCCCAATAGCGATCGGGTACGCCTGTCACCCATACATCTGTCACCAAACCCGTTGCCATAATTGCATTGACAACTTCGATCGGAAAGACATTTTCACCACCTGTAATAATCTTGTTACTAGTGCGACCTAAAATAGTTAAATACCCCTGTCGATCGAATGTCCCGACATCATCAGGCTCGAAATAAGTTGGGAAATCTAAGCTAGGAAAATAACCTAACATCAGCGATTTAGCTCGAATTTTTAGTGGCGCGATGCGGTTCTCTAGTATTAAATCGCGATCGGGAATAGGATTAAATTTGATTTTGGCATGAGGTAAAATAATACCACAACTATTATTTCCAGTTAAAAATTCTGTAGGTTTAAGACTGGCAATTTGAGATGCTGTCTCAGTCATCCCGTATGTTAAAGCCAGCGGTAACTTCGCAGTTCTCGCACTAGTTAATAGTTCCACACTCGGCGGCGCACCACCGATTAAAATTGTTTGTAACCGCGCCAACCAGTGCAGATCCAGATCTAATAATTTAGCCAATTGTGTCGGTACTAATGAGATAAAATACCGATCTATTTCCAGCCTATCGATCTGCACACTGGCTTGATTGCAAAGTTCGTGAAAGTCGATCGGCACTAATTCACCATCAGTCAACAGAGATCGACACAATTGCATCAAACCACTCACATGGTACAACGGCAACGTACAGATACTATTAATACTTCCTAACTCATAAAACTCCTGAAATCCCCAGACAGAAGCACTCAAGGTTTTCCAAGTATGCGTGACAAATTTGATTTCTCCCGACGAGCCGCCAGTCGGAATCAGAATCAGGTGTTGATGCTGTGGCTGCACCTGCGCTGTCAACCTCGCAACTTGCTCGCATTCCAGGGTACCCCAGCGCGGATTGCCCAAAAAGATGGGAATTCCCAGTCGCGTTCCTGCCATCAAATTGGCA
>NZ_JANPGM010000131.1:0-1571 GCF_031423935.1 Chamaesiphon sp. VAR_69_metabat_338 | reverse complement strand
GTCATCTTTAGTTACGCCTGGTAATGTCTTAGGCAATCGGTATGAGATTGTCCGCGAACTCGGGTGCGGGGGATTTGGGCGGAGTTATTTGGCGATCGATCGCAATAAGTTTGGCGAAAAATGCGTGCTTAAAGAGTTTGCACCGCAAGTACGCGGACAAGTGGAACTGGCCAAAGCCAAAGAACTATTCGAGCGCGAAGCGGGTATTCTCTATAAACTCCAGCATCCGCAAATTCCCGCATTTAGAGAACTATTACGGGTAAATGAGGGACAGTCGGAATCTTTATTATTAGTGCAAGAGTATATTGAGGGTGAAACTTATTTAGGTAGGTTAAATCATCGGCTCGGGTACCAGCAAGTTTTTAGTGAAGCTGAAATTCTTGAATTTTTCCGAGATTTATTACCAGTCCTCGATTATATTCACAAAATCGGGGTGATTCATCGCGATATTTCACCTGATAATATTATCTATCGCGATCGAGATAAGTTGCCAATTTTGATCGACTTCGGCTGCGTTAAAGAGATTGCTGCAACAGTTGTGTCTCGCTATAGTAATGCCAAAGTCGAAACGCGGATCGGCAAGCAAGGTTACGCTCCAGAAGAACAAATCATGCGCGGCAAAGTATCGCCAGCAAGCGATTTATATGCCATCGGCGCAACCGCACTTACTCTACTGACTGGCAAAGATGCCAGCAACATCTACAATCCAGCAGAAGCTACCTGGGAATGGCGCAAATATGTCACGCTCAGCACCGAACTCGGCGCGATAATCGATCGATTATTGCAACACAATCCCCAACATCGCTATCGATCGGCGGCGGAAGTTTTGGCAGTTTTACCTGCTACTTCTAAACATCCACCACTAAAGAGTTCTGCTCCGACATTAATTGTCAACCAAGTGAATCCAGTTACTCATGCGAATAAAATTTCGCAACTCAAAACGATCGAAATTAGTCCCCAGAGTAAAGCTCCAGTCTCCACATTACCGACTCAATTACCAGCTAGAGATCCGAATGAGTGGAAAAAACCAGCATGGCAAGTCAGCAAGCTGATGTCCGGAATTTTTGTTACCTGTTTGCTCGTGAGTGGCTTGGTGAAATGGGTGAGTTCGATCGATCCGATTGGCGCATTCAACAGACAGATTGGTAGTGCCACCGCTGGAATTACAAATGCAGTTCCCAATCCCTTCAAGCCGCAAGCATCCGTCCAGCAACGCCAACAAGATTTGAATCAAAAGTTAAAACAGGCGAATATCCCTACTGCTAAATTTTATCGGCAAGTCGATCGGATATTTTATGCCAAACATCCCGAACTTAACGGTCGATCTTTAACTACAAAGTCTACAGATGATAAGCTACGACAGGAATGGCAAGATACCGCTGTTAAGCTATTAGAACAAACTAGCAGATAATTAAAATAGATCGGTATTTTAAGGTTTGAATTATTTCTTCACCTGAGACATTTTTAATTTCAAATCTTGTACTGTCTTCAATAATTCCGATTGAGATGCAATGCTGCCTTTGGAACTGAGATGGGATGCACTATCTCGATACATGACTTTGTTTTCTCGA
>NZ_JANPGM010000130.1:0-4550 GCF_031423935.1 Chamaesiphon sp. VAR_69_metabat_338 | reverse complement strand
TGGAAGTCAAACGGCGTACTGGATTACCGATCGCGCTCTACAAACATCTCATCTAGAGGAACGCAGCATTCAGACAAAGTAGTTGGCGATCGCAAATATTTACTTACCAAAGGTATTAGTTTAAGACTTTGTACTGAGGATACAACTCGGGATATTTAATACGATTGAGTTATCCTAATCAGCGAGTAAACATGGACAATCCAATCGAAGATTCTATGTTCAGAATCATATCCGTTCTGACGATCGGGTTTTTCATACTTTTTTTCATCAGCAGTCCCAACGCTTCAGACCGAAATTTAACTAGAGGTACGATTGTAAAAAGTAAGTAATGTCTTGGATTTACAATTAGAGTACTCGGCCAACTATGAACTTCGAGCGGTTTGCTACAACTCACTGTAGTGGCATTAACGTGTAAAGCACTGAGATCCTAATAAGCTAATTCAATCGATCGCTACAATACTTAAAAGCCCGTATCTGAGCCATGGCAATGGGGTAATTTGCGATCGAAATTCATGTCTCGGTTTTGGGCTAGATTTCACCTTCGATCGCGATTTCACCGGCGGCTGCTTTGGCTTCTTTTTGCTCGATCGTTACCATCACTTTGGTGGCTTTTTTCAATCGATCGAGCGGAATTTTGATAAAAACCTTACCATTTTTATCTGGTAAAAAATCCGCACAACTCATTTCCTCATCGCCCATAATTGCCCAGGTTCGATAAACTTGTCCTGGTGGCAGCGGCTTGATTTGCTGGAGAACTAACACTGCCACCGATTTATTGGGGACTACGATCAAATTTCCGGCTCCTGTCTGCTGTGGCATGTTCTTGAGCGGGATAAACCGATTATTCGGCTGCTGAAGGAGACTGACAATGGATCGATCGTTATTGCTGGCGGGCGATCGCTTGGCAATTTGGGCAGTCTGGAGATCCTGTTTGACTGTAGCTAGCTCTTGACTCAGATGATAGCTGTACCAACCCAAGCAACCGATCGCCAGTAATTCTAAGCCCATCGCGATCGGTTTCCACAGCGGCATCGACTTGCGCCGCAACTGACTCACTGGCACAATTTCACTGAAATCGGGTGCTGTTTCGGCAGCAGCTACTTGGAGAATCTGCGATCGTAATGACGCTGGCGGTCGAGCTGCGGGTAGAGTTAAGGGCAATAAATCTAATGGCAACATCAGGCTCTCGATCTCCGCTTGGCATTCGGGATGGTCGCGCAGATATGCCTCCACCCGATCGATTTCGGCAGGGGTGAGATCGCCTAAAACATAGCCAGCCAGCAATTCTGACCAAGATTCGGATGTGGATGTGGGTGGCAGGGAATTATCAGACATGAGATTAGTTACTCGACTAAATCTTGGAGAAACTGGCGGAGCTTGAGCAAGCCTTGACGCGATCGAGTTTTGACAGTACCTAATGGTAGATCTAGCTCCTGGGAGATTTCTGATTGACTTTTGCCTTGATAGTAGCCCATTTCTAAAACTTGTTTTTGGCTAGAAGGCAATGCTTGCAGTGCCGCTCCCATCCGTTCTTGCAATTCCGATAGAGCCACTGAGTCCATCCCTGGCTGACGATCGGTTGGAGGCAAATAGCGGCTCACCCGTTGCTGTAAATTGCGTTGCGAGCTTTGCTGCTTGAGTCGATTGAGCGCGCGCGATCGGGTGATTGTCAGCAAGAATACCAGTAAAGTACCGCGATCGGCATCGTATTTATCTACCCCCCGCCAAAAAGCCAGAAATACTTCCTGAGTGAGATCTTCAGCTTCGGTGGTATTTACCAGCATCCGCAACGCCAATCGATAAACTACCGCTCCATAGCGATCGTAGACGATCCCCAGCGCATTTGTATCGCCCTGGCGCAACGCAGTCAAAACTTCAAGATCGGACTCATTCGCGAGCATGGGCTTACAAAAACCAGAGAACACCTGACACCACATAATACCCACCCATGAGTACTAATGCTAGTCCGCCCACTCGCATCACGATCTCCGCATTGACAAGGATCTGGCGCGTAAGCTTAATTAATCCCGCACATAAACTCGCAGCAAAAATTACCGCAGTATAACCCAAAGCATAAGCAACCATCGTCACCACACTCCAGACTGGCGAACCAGTCGCTCCAGCGGCGGCTAACACCGCAAACAGCACGGGACTAGCACAAGGCGAACTCACTAAGGCAAAAGTTACACCGATTCCATAAGTCCCCGCAAACGATGGTAGGGAAATTGGAGATCGCGGTAACGGGAGATGAAACAAGCCGCTAATACTCAAACCCATCACAATAATGATGATGCCCACCACCAGATTAATATAGCCTCGCCACTCGACCATTACAGCCCCAGCAACCGATGCAAACAAGCCGAATATAGATAATATCGTCACCACCCCTAGCACGAATCCGGTGGCATTCCAGACCGCAGCTCGGCGAGATTTGACATTGAGAGTACCGATATAACTGAGATTGACTGGCAGCATTGCCAAAATACAAGGGGAAATACTCGCCAGCAAGCCACCCCCAAAGGCAAAGGCAATTAACAACCACGGATTGGTGAGGGGTTGACGATCGCCCCATTGTTGGTACTGGTTCTCGGTTCGCGCGATCGCTGATTCTAGTGACTCCAATAAATTAAGCTGTTTGATTGACAAGATTGCGATCGTCGTCAGCATCGCTAATCCTACCCAGATCGACCATTTAGGTGAGCTTTGACAAATTTTAGTTATCTTTAGAAACGTAGTTTTGACATTCATTACCAATTAGCTAAGACAGAATATTAACGCGATCGAGATCGAATCTCGATCGAAACCGAGCGATCGTGAAATTATGTACTGGGTAATTCAATCTTTTCGATCTCATTCCCATTCTTTCCATTACAAGGGATCTATTTATCCAAAGCTTTTTTCATCGCATCGCCACTGCCCATTTGGGCGATCGAACTATTTAAAATCGAAGTATAGGCAGTTAGATCGGCATTATTCCGAAACTGTTGGGTGACTTTGCCAGTTGCCGGATCGATAATTGCAATCGTGGCAGTTTGGGCTTTATTTGCATTGAAAAAGCTCGTCAAGCCCAGTTTTGCAGCAGTTTTCATCGAAGCTTGCATTTTTTTGCTGTCGCTGACATCCAACGCCACAAAGTTAGCTTTGCCAGCATATTGACGTCTAAGCTGTGCTAATGTCGGTGCAATATTCTTACAACCAGGACACCAGCTAGCATAAATATCAACTACGACAGGTTTGCCCTGAAGTTGTTTGGCTAAAGGTGTCGATTCACCTTGAGCAATTAAGGTTGCGGGAGTGTTTGTTGCAGATGGCAAAATATTTTGATTAGCCGCGATCGCGCTAATAGTTGTAGCGGCGAGAGTTGCCGCGATCGCTAAAATTGAGGAAGCCTGCAATAATTTCATAAAAATAATCGAGTTTCTGTATTGTTCTATGGGATATACAGCCTCAACTCTCGATCGGATTTATAAATTTATAAATTATGCTAGAAATAACAAAACCCCAGCTTCTACAAGAAGTTGAGGTTATTACAGCACCGAATAAACAGCATCACCAGCTAGCTCCACAGAAATCTAGCATCAAGGATAAATCCTGGTAATACGTCTTCTCCAGAGAGCGAATCGGGACTATTCAAAAATTCTGGCGGTTGCCCCAGCCGATAAATAACAGCGCGTTTGCCCTTGGGATCTAACAGCCAAGCTAATCGACAACCACTTTCCATATATTCTGCCATCTTCGCTTGAGTTTGTACCCAAGAATCCGAACGCGACATTAGTTCAATCGCAAAATCAGGACACAGTGGCAAAAAGCCCCGTCGTTCTTCTGGCGTCAGAGCTTCCCACTTTGCCAGGGGAATCCACGCTACGTCAGGCGATCGATCTCCGCCATTGGGCAACTCAAAGCCTGTTGAGGAATCAAAGGTTTTGCCTGTTTGATTAGTGCGATTCCACAATCCTACTTCCAAATTCAGCTCTGAATTCCAGTTTCCAGTTTCACCTCCAGTCGGAGCCATAACGATTAGATTTCCTTGTTTATCTCTTTCCAGCTTCATCTCTGGATTATCATTTGCAATCTGCCGAAACTGACTGCGGCTAATCTTCGCGATCGAACTGAGATTCAATGTAAGGGCTGCCATGACTAGAACCAATAGTCGCTACCACTCAATAATATCAAATATTTAAATCTCTCAACCCCTCATTCCCCGCCCCCAAATCCCTTACCAAATATGTCGTTATATAAAGGAATATTTCAATTCTGACTGACTGCATGGGTTTCGCAAATATCCCCAGGTGAGTCCGTGCTAACATCCATCAGTGTAAGCACAAGTCATGAAGAGAGTATAGCTGTGGTACTACGGGTTGCTGTTGTCGGTTCTGGGCCAGCGGGTTCTTCCGCCGCTGAAGTTTTAGCAAAAGCTGGAATTGAAACTTATTTATTTGAACGCAAATTAGATAACGCCAAGCCTTGTGGTGGTGCGATTCCTCTGTGCATGGTAAGTGAATTTGACTTACCGCCGGAGATTATCGATCGGCAAGTCCGGCAGATGAAGA
>NZ_JANPGM010000129.1:0-1832 GCF_031423935.1 Chamaesiphon sp. VAR_69_metabat_338 | reverse complement strand
CCTAACCCCTAACCCCTATCCCCTATTCCCTAACCCCTATCCCCTATCCCATTACATTCCCACCGTCTCGTACCCAGCATCCACATAGATAATCTGTCCGGTAATGCCACTTGCCAGATCGCTAGCTAAGAAAGCGGCGGCATTGCCAACTTCAGTCTGGGTAACGGTGCGGCGCAGTGGTGCCACTTCTTCAACGTGGTGAATCATATCCAAAATACCACCCACTGCTGAAGATGCCAAAGTCCGAATCGGCCCTGCGGAGATGCCATTGACGCGGACATTTTGAGTGCCCAATTCGGCGGCGAGATAGCGGACGCTCATTTCCAAACCTGCTTTGGCGATTCCCATTACATTGTAATTGGGAATGACTTTGACCCCACCGAGATAAGTGAGGGTGATAATACTGCCACCCGCCGTCATCAGCGGTTTGGCGGCTCCGGCTAGCCGATTGAGCGAATAAGTACTGATATCCATCGCCTGGGCGAAACCCGCTCTGGAAGTTTTACTAAAATCGCCAGAAAGATCTTCTTTATTGGCAAAAGCCAGACAGTGAATCAGGATATCGACACGTCCCCATTTTTCACCAACTTCGGCAAAAGTGCGATCGATTTGAGCGTCATCTTGAACGTTGAGCGGCAGATAAATGCTCGGGTTGAGCGGCGCGACTAACTCCTCAACTTTCCGCTCCATTTTGCCCTTTTCGTCGGGGAGGTAGGTGATCCCGATATTTGCTCCCGCCGCATGGAGTTGTTGCGCGATCCCCCAAGCGATCGATCGATTATTCGCAATTCCAGTTACTAAGGCGTTTTTGCCGCTTAAATTTAACACGATAATTTCGTTCCATCTTAACTCGCACGGCTCATGATATCAGGTAGTTGGTACCCAGCTAAATGGCAAGGGTTGAGTCTTTAGCGATCGCGGTTAGCTAAACTCACCTAACTCGATCGATTTTATAATGGTCTACAGGCGATCGACCGGACAACGATCGCTGCCCACATATACTTAGTATTCTGGGATACAAAAAACTATTGGCAAGTCAGATTAAGTATTGTGTAATACCTTCGATCGGGGACTAGAGGTCGATCGCCTGTTCGATTCCCAAATTGTGAGTTCAAATATTCTCAGCCAGAGCAAATTTAAGATGGTCATGACGCAAGATAAACCGATCGCTAGTGTCTTTCAGCAAATGGCTGGAGGCGAGTTTCCGCCGGTGTTAGAGACGTTCGATCGCAATAAGACGATTTTTTTTCCTGGCGATCCTGCCGAACGGGTGTATTTTCTCACTAAAGGGGCGGTAAAACTATCGCGCGTCTACGAAGCAGGCGAAGAGATTACCGTGGCCTTACTGCGCGAGAATAGCGTGTTTGGGGTGCTATCGCTGATTACGGGCAACAAGTCGGACAGGTTTTATCATGCAGTCGCGTTTACCCCGGTCGAGTTATTATCAGTCTCGATCGAGCAATTTGAAAAAGCTCTTAGAGACAATCCCGAACTATCTTGGATTATGCTTAGAGGCTTATCATCGCGCATTCTCCAAACCGAGATGATGATCGAAACCCTGGCACATCGCGATATGGGATCGCGACTGGCGAGTTTCTTGCTGATCTTGTGTCGAGATTTTGGCATCCCCAACGGCAATGGCATCACGATCGATCTCAAATTATCCCACCAAGCGATCGCCGAAGCCATTGGTTCGACCCGCGTGACTGTTACGCGACTACTCGGCGATTTGCGCGATGAAGAAAACCAAGTCATCTCGATCCAGAAGAAAAAAATCACCGTGCATAATCCGGTGGCTTTGAGTCAGCAGTTTAATTAGGGGATAGGGAATA
>NZ_JANPGM010000128.1:0-4680 GCF_031423935.1 Chamaesiphon sp. VAR_69_metabat_338 | reverse complement strand
GCGGGTAAATAATCAAACTCAATTCTGCCGGGATAAACTTTGGTATCGACTAAATAAATCGCTTTTTGTTTGGTTAAAACTCGATCGAGGATCGCTCCTGGCTTGACGGTGGCATTAGGTGCCAAAATTCCCCGTCGCAGCAATACTTGCCCTTGGTAATAAACGACGATCGATCGCGTGACTGTATTGGTAAGTAACAGATGGGACGCCCACGCCAATTCTGTTTTGAGGACATCTGGTAAAGTTGGCAACAGTTCAAAGCCTTCTGTCCCTTCTAAACTCACACTATCGGGTTGTCTGGGTTGAACTTGTTGCCATAGCAATCCCGTCAGAATCAACACTGCTGTTAAAACTACCCCGACAGCATCCGAACGTGCCTGTGAGTCAGTCAGTTCTGGAGTCAGCACCCGATTCAACATTAATAGCGTTCCGGCGATGCTCCCAGCCACAATCGGCACGAGTCGCACGATCCGATTATTATCTGCTTTCATCTCGATCGCTACTCCCTACCGTATATTTTACTAGTTCAAATCAACTATAATAGTACACACCCCTAAATTAAAACTTAGGGTGAGCAATACTCACCCCAAGCCTAAATCCTAAATCCTAAAGCCTAGAGTTCATCAGGCTCGATAATCCGTTGAAACAAATAACCCGTACCTCTAGCCGTCAGAATCAGTTCGGGATTGCTGGGATCTTCTTCTAACTTGGCACGGAGGCGCGAAATGTGGACATCCACGACTCTAGTATCGACGTGCCGTTCGGGAGTATAGCCCCAAACTTCTTGGAGAATTTCCGATCGCGAGAAGGCTTCGCCCGATCGACTCACCAAGAGTTCGAGCAAGCTAAACTCCATGCCCGTCAACCGAATCCGTTCGTCAGATTTATAAACTTGACGCTTATTGGTGTCGATTTTGATCGTGGCGATCTGGATCACGCCAGAACTAGGAATTCCATTGAGTCCATTTTTATCCACTCGTCGCAGTACCGAGCGAATTCGCGCCTCTAGTTCTTTAGGAGAGAATGGTTTGACGACATAGTCATCCGCGCCCAGTTCTAGCCCCGTGATCCGATCGGCGACATCACCCAAAGCTGTCAGCATGATAATCGGGACATCGGACTCTTTGCGTAGCTCTTGACACACCCCATAGCCATCGAGCTTGGGCATCATTACATCGAGCACGACCAGATCTGGGCAAGTTTCGCGAAAAGTTTCGAGAGCCTCTTCCCCATCAGCCGCTGTCACTACATCATAGCCAATCATGGAGAGGCGAGTTTCTAAAATGCGACGGATGCTAGCCTCATCATCAACGACCAGAATAGTTTCCTTATGATTTTCCAAGCTTATCAAAGCTCCTATCGTATAGTGGTAATTTTTTTAACGTTAACTTTTAACATCCTAAGATTAAGATTATCATTAATTCCAACTAAATTGGTGCAGTCAAACCCCTTCAGAAATTGGAACTGCGTCGATTGCCAGTTCCGACCCATGCACATTTTTTAATTATCGATCGAGTCTACTTGCCTTAACAGCGGCAACTTGGGGAATGCTCGATCGACTAGCACAGCATTGAAGAGGGATTTAGCCCCACGATCGCTCCGCCAAAATACTACCTTTTGTAATCTGAACGCTCGCTCATTAGCGATCCTCTACTCCCTACCCTTTACCCTCCCCCCGCAGAATGGCAAAACAGCCGCGTACTTCCTATGTTTGTAATGAATGTGGATCGACATCCTTGCAATTTTATGGCAAATGCCCGATCTGTGGTGTTTATGCTTCAATGGTCGAACAGGCTGCACCATCAGCTTCTAGAGGCTTAGGAGTCAAAGCACTCAATGGTCGATCGGACAACGAACAACCTCACCCTCTAGCAGCCTTAACTTTTCCCGAAATTATCGATGGCGAGGAAGAACGCTGGGCATCGGGATTTGGCGAACTCGATCGAGTATTAGGTGGCGGGATCGTCCCCGGTTCGCTTGTTTTAATCGGTGGCGATCCGGGTATCGGCAAATCTACCCTCTTGCTGCAAACTGCCAACCTGATGTCCAAACATTATCGGGTGCTCTATGTCTGTGGCGAAGAATCGGGCAAGCAAGTTAAATTACGTGCTTCTCGCTTGGGCGTCGAAGGTACCAAGGGCGAACTCACCAGTGAAGAAATTGCGGCAAATGGAGCCAATGGAGCAATTGAAGGCGCGAAACAATTAACGGTGGCAGATGGCGCAAATTTATACGTCCAAGCCGAAACCGATCTCGAAGAGATTCTCAGAGAACTAGAATCCCTCAAACCCCATGTCGCCGTGATCGATAGTATCCAAACCGTATATTTCCCCGCGCTGACATCCGCAGCGGGTTCTGTCGCTCAGGTGCGGGAATGTACCGCCGCGTTGATGAAAGTCGCCAAACGGGAAGATATCACCCTCCTCATCGTCGGACACGTTACCAAAGAAGGCGCGATCGCGGGGCCGAAAGTATTGGAACATCTAGTCGATACCGTCTTATATTTCGAGGGCGATCGGTTTGCCTCCCATCGTCTCCTCAGATCCACTAAGAATCGCTTTGGAGCCACGCATGAAGTGGGAGTGTTCGAGATGGTCGATCGTGGCTTAAGAGAGGTTGACAACCCGTCTGAGCTGTTTGTCGGCGATCGGCAAGGCATGGCTCCAGGTACCTCGATTGTCGTCGCCTGCGAAGGCACCCGCCCGATCGTCGTAGAGCTGCAAGCATTAGTCAGCCCCACCAGCTATCCCTCGCCGCGCCGTGCGGGGACGGGCATCGATTACAACCGTTTGACCCAAATTCTCGCAGTATTAGAAAAACGCGTTGGCATTCCCCTATCCAAATTAGACGCCTATGTTGCTTCCGCTGGCG
The DNA here is from genome assembly GCF_031423935.1 of Chamaesiphon sp. VAR_69_metabat_338. Lineage (NCBI taxonomy): Bacteria > Bacillati > Cyanobacteriota > Cyanophyceae > Gomontiellales > Chamaesiphonaceae > Chamaesiphon > Chamaesiphon sp. VAR_69_metabat_338. Next base: position 1,809 of record NZ_JANPGM010000128.1, on the reverse strand, counting down.
GCTTAAATGTCTCCGAACCCGCTGTAGATCTGGGAATGGCAATCGCGATCGTGGCGAGTTTTCGCGATCGAGTAGTCGCCCCGTTTACGATCCTGATCGGTGAAATCGGCTTAGGCGGACAAGTTCGGCAAGTTTCACAACTAGAATTGCGCCTCAAAGAAGCGGCTAAACTCGGCTTCAAACGCGCGATCGTCCCTAAAGGACATCAAACTTTTCCCGATCTGGGGATGGAAATTATTCCCGTCAGCCGCGTAATTGACGCGATCGTCGCTGCCCTGCCAGCAGAGACGGAAAGAGAAGATATCGAGGAGGATTGAGGCAGAACATCAACATACCAATGGATAGATAGGGCAAATGGTAAATTATTAGTATTTGAGGAATATTCATTCAAGGACAATCGACATCGATCTTCCTTGCGTGAGGCGATCTAACTACGGGATTAGGAAGAATCTTCTCCTATTTCCCTATCCCCTATTCTCTATCCCCTATCCCCTAATCTTATGTTTCCAATCGATGATGACAATCCCACGCTAATTACCCCATTTGTTACATATGGGTTAGTTGCTATCAATATCTTAGTCTTTCTCTATGAGTTAAGCTTTTCCGAACAAGGTTTGACTCAATTTTTCTATCAGTGGGCAGTCGTCCCACTGCAATTGACAGGTGAATTTACCGGACAGACTTATCCAGCTTTGCGCGGCGGCGAACCACCAGAAGTTTTGACATTGATTACTGCCCAATTTCTCCACGGTGGTTTCCTCCACCTTGCTGGGAATATGTTGTTCTTATGGATTTTTGGCAATAATGTCGAAGACCAATTGGGACACTTTAAGTTCTTATTCTTTTATCTAGCTTGTGGCGTGCTAGCAAGTTTAACCCAGTGGTATTTCAGTCAAGGTTCGCAGTTGCCATCGCTCGGTGCTAGTGGTGCGATCGCGGGTGTGATGGGAGCCTATATCATTCGCTTCCCCAATGTCAGTGTTAGAACTGTGATTCCAATCGGGATTTTTCCATTTTTCACCAGAATTCCGGCTTATTTTTATCTAGGGATTTGGTTCTTCCAACAAGCTTTATATAGTTTTGCCACGCTCGCACCGCGTACTAATGTGGGGATGGAAAATGGCGGCGTTGCTTATTGGGCACATGCGGGCGGCTTTGTCTTCGGTGCAGTTCTCGGCCCAGTTTTGGGATTGTTTTCGCGGCGATCGGCAGCTTAGTTAAGCAATTTCAATTGTCTGAACTTTGATGATAAAGATCGATCGGATGAGCTATGACTCGATCGCCTGATAGCAGCTCATCAGAGTTTATCATTCAATCATTTTAATCGTAGTTCAGACAATATTTTCTTTATCAGAGATCGGTTCATTAATTACCGCATATCGCCGATCGCACTTATGGCAGTAGCCGCGATCGCTTGTTCGGTAGCTTTGGGGAGATGATGATATTTACCATTAGCTTGTTTAGCTAATTCCTTGGCAAAACCTGTCGAGATAAATTTATTTTCGGTATCGATGACGAGTAATTTAATCCCAATTGCCCGAATGCGCGAGGCAATATCTAGCAGCTCTTGTTTGATATCTGGCTTCTGTTCTGGATCGATCGTGTCGCCTAAGGAACGGGCTAAGGGAACGTTGCCCCGCCCGTCGGTAATGGCGACAATTACCACTTGGCCGACATCGCCAGAACTTTGGGCATTCACACCCACCCGCACGGCTTGAGTCAAACCGTGCGCTAGTGGCGAACCCCCACCGCAGGCGAGGCGTTCGAGGCGGCGTTTGGCCATGGCGATCGATCGAGTCGGTGGCAATA
>NZ_JANPGM010000127.1:0-5320 GCF_031423935.1 Chamaesiphon sp. VAR_69_metabat_338 | reverse complement strand
GTGTTAAAACATAAGTTTGCTCTATCGTGAATTCCGAGCTGCGATCCCTATGGCTTCAACCGACCGAGACACCATTCGCATCTGTGGTGCCAAACAGCATAATCTCAAGAATATTAGTTTAGAGCTACCGCGCGATCGATTGATTGTCTTTACAGGGGTGTCTGGTTCGGGCAAATCGTCTCTGGCGTTCGATACGATTTTTGCGGAGGGTCAGCGGCGATATGTAGAGTCTCTGAGTGCATACGCGCGGCAATTTCTGGGACAGTTAGATAAGCCAGATGTGGATGCGATCGAAGGTTTGAGTCCGGCAATCTCGATCGATCAAAAGTCTACTTCTAATAATCCCCGATCGACCGTCGGCACAGTCACCGAGATTTACGACTATTTTCGGTTATTGTACGGGCGCGCAGGTACGCCTCATTGTCCTCAGTGCGATCGATCGATTGCCCCCCAAACGATCGATGAAATGAGCGATCGCATTCGCGATCTGCCCGAACGGACGAAGTTTCAGATCCTAGCACCGATCGTCCGAGGCAAAAAAGGGACGCATCAGAAAGTATTATCCAGTCTGGCATCTGAAGGCTTTGTGCGCGTGCGAGTGGATGGTGAAATTCGCGAATTAGCCGATCGGATTGTCTTAGATAAAAACCAACATCATTCAGTCGAAATTGTGGTCGATCGATTGATTAACAAAGAAGGCATTGAATCGCGATTATCGGATTCTTTGACAACCTGTTTGCGACACGGCGAAGGGGTTGCAATTATCTCCCTCATTGCCGATGAAGGTACCGAAATTAATCCCGACTTACCGACAGAATTAGTCTTTTCTGAGAAATTTGCTTGCCCCGAACATGGGGCGGTAATGGAAGAATTATCGCCACGATTGTTCTCATTTAACTCACCCTACGGTGCGTGTCCGGCTTGTCATGGCATCGGTAGCTCGCGAACGTTCGATCCAGATCTGATTATTCCCGATCCAACTGCTGCTGTCTATCACGCGATCGCGCCGTGGTCGGATAAGGATAATTCCTATTATTTATCCCTCTTATATAGTTTGGGACAAGCCGCAGGATTTGCGCTCGATACCCCGTGGAATAAATTAAATCCCGAACAGCAATCGTTAATTTTAGAAGGTCGCACCGAACCGATCTGGATGGAAGATCTCGACGACCATCGACGGTTTAAAGGTGTCTTAAAAACCCTCGATCGCCAATATAATGATGCCTCGGAATTGCAAAAACAAAAGCTCGAACAATACCTGACAAATCGTCCCTGTGAAGCCTGCGGCGGCAATCGCTTAAAAGCCGAAGCGCAATCGGTCAAATTAGGACAGTATGGCATTCTCGATTTTACTAGTGCGGCGATCGATGAATGTTTGGCACGGCTCGATCGATTAGAATTAACCGAAAAGCAACTTAAAATCGGCGAATTAGTCCTCAAAGAAATTACCGCCCGACTGCAATTTCTGCTCAATGTTGGCTTAGATTATCTCACACTCGATCGAGCCGCGATGACCCTCTCCGGCGGCGAAGCCCAACGGATTCGATTAGCCACTCAAATCGGTTCCGGTTTGACAGGCGTATTGTACGTTTTGGATGAACCGAGTATCGGTCTGCATCAACGGGATAATAGCCGCCTATTAGATACCCTGACTAAATTACGCGACTTAGGCAACACCCTCATCGTCGTCGAACACGACGAAGATACCATTCGCGCTGCCGACCATTTGGTGGATATCGGCCCTGGCGCGGGCGTTCATGGCGGGAGTATCGTCGTCGAGGGCGATTTAGATGCGTTGCTTAAATCCGAAGATTCGATTACAGGTGCCTACTTATCGGGACGGATGGGCATCGAAACACCAGCCACCCGCCGCGAAGGCAATGGACGCAGCTTGATTCTTACACATGCCAACCGTAACAACCTGAAAAATCTCGATGTCGAGTTCCCGCTCGGTAAACTCGTCGCGGTGACAGGCGTATCCGGTTCTGGCAAATCTACCTTAGTTAACGAACTGCTCCACCCCGCATTACAGCACCACCTCACTAAGCGGGTACCATTTCCCAAAGATGTAGAGGAACTTAAAGGGATTAACGCGATCGATAAAGTCATTATCATCGATCAGTCCCCGATCGGTCGCACTCCGCGATCGAATCCCGTCACCTACACCGGCGTATTCGACACCATCCGCGAAGTCTTCACCCAAACCATCGAAGCCAAAACGCGCGGCTATAAAGCCGGACAATTTTCCTTCAACGTCAAAGGCGGACGCTGCGAAGCCTGTAGTGGCCAAGGCGTAAATATCATCGAAATGAACTTCCTCCCCGATGTCTACGTCCAATGCGACGTCTGCAAAGGCGAACGCTACAACCGCGAAACCCTCCAAGTTAAATATAAAGGCAAATCGATCGCCGATGTCCTGAATATGACGGTAGAAGAGGGTATGGAATTTTTTGAAAATATCCCGCGCGCCTATACCCGCCTGCAAACCCTCGTCGATGTCGGCTTGGGCTACGTCAAACTCGGACAAACCGCCCCCACCCTCTCCGGCGGCGAAGCCCAACGCGTCAAACTTGCTACCGAACTCTCGAAACGCGCCACTGGCAAAACCCTCTATCTCATCGACGAACCCACCACCGGATTGTCATTCTACGACGTCCATAAGCTTCTAGACGTGCTGCAAAGACTAGTAGACAAAGGAAACTCCATTATCGTCATCGAACACAATCTCGACGTGATTCGCTGCTCCGACTGGACGATCGATCTTGGCCCTGAGGGTGGCAATAAGGGGGGAGAATTAGTTGCGGTGGGGACACCGGAACAGGTGGCGAAGAATCCGAAGTCGCATACGGGGAAGTATCTCAAGCAAGTGCTCAAACAACATGCGCGGGTTCAACTCAACTCCAAACCCTGAAAACCGGATAATTTTACTGGCGGGCGATCTGGAAACTTAACTACTAACTCCAACTCCCCGCCCATTGCCTGAATTGCTTGATTTAATGTCGATAAATGAAGATCGGCGCGATTTTCCATCCGCGAAACAGCATCCTGTCCGATCTTTAGCCGCTCGGCTAGCTGCACCTGGGTTAATTGTCTGGCTTGACGCAAAGCACGTAATGTCATTTCTTCGGCAATTAGTTCGTCCGCCATTGCCTGAATCTTGGCTTGCCGATCGGGTGGTAGACTATTAAGCTTATCTCGAAGTGTAGTTCCCATAAGTCAGTTTGATTCTCCTTCTAAACGGTTGAGATGATTGGTGAATCGACGATCGGCTGTGTTAATGAGCTGTTTGTAAAATCTTTTTTGACTGACACCCGATTTATCCCCAGCTACCAAGATAATGGCACGACGTAGAGGGTCGAAGGCAAATGCTACTCGCCATACTCCATCCGCAGCCTTGAACCTGAGTTCTTTCATATTGGGATAGTTAGAGCCTTGCAAGGTATCTGCGTGAGGTCTGCCCAATTCTGGCCCAAACTCCTCCAACAGCGTGGCTTTGGCGAATAAACTATCTTGAACATCGCTTGGTAAAGCATCGAGTTCCAGTTCAAAATCTTCCTCAAACTGAACGATCCACGTCATCACCGCTGAATTTTAATGAGTTGAGAGTCATATGTATTTAGATACATGTTACCAACTAGTATACTCGATTTAAAATCGGAGTTTTAGATTTTATTGACTATTCTATATTTATCTAATACTATTGAAATACATTAGCACTGGAGATTCGTCATGATGTTCCGTCGTCCTCAAGCTCCACCTGAGCCTAGCAATGGGTTCCCCAGCGATGCGGTTGTGGTGGTCATTCCGAGAGTTTTGCTCGATCGGTTATTGACGTTGGCATTTTTGCTAGCACTGGGTGGTACGCTACAAATCACGCTGCATAGCTTGAATATATCTGTATCGGCTGTTTCGGTGAAGTCAAAGTAGAAATATCGCTCGTTCTGTTCGAGATGAAACGAAAGCTGGGAGCCATACCATTTGACTCCCTTTCAATCTAGATCTAGGCAAAGCAGAGTTTTGGCTAAACCTTGTGTATTGGATAAATATAGAATAAGATCGATAGATACATTGATAGTGACATTAGGAGCATTGCATCATGCCCAGACAAAAAGATGATGCAGATACGATGCGTTTATCTGCGATCGAAGAAGATATTCTCACGGTATTGCTAGGGCGAGAATTTTATGGTCTAGAAATTCTCGATTTTCTCAATCCAGATCGACCGATTCAGCTTAGTTTTGGCAGTCTCTACCCAGCCTTGAACCGTCTGGAAAAGAAGGGGTTTATTAGTTGGCGGTGGGGCGATGTGCAAGATGGCAGCGGAGGTGCGCGTCGGAAATATTATAAAGTCACCGGTTTAGGCGCAGGTGTGTTGCGTGAGGTGCAAAAGTACCGACTGACTTTGGGTGAAAGGTCTTTAGGTCAATCTATGCTGGGAGGAATTTAGAGATGATTGAGCAAGGCAGAAAACAGCAAATTCAGCACAAAGTTCTGTGTTTGGCAACATGTATCCTTAGTTTTCTAGGGACAGGTGGCTTTGCTGTTTATCGTGGTTTATCTGTTTATCATATTAACGAGCAATATAATGAACAAGTGGCAAGATTAGGAGCAAAATCAACTTCAGTAATCGAATATAATGATTCATCTATTAAAATTATAATCGAAGGATTAGACAGGAAATATTATGAAATGAAAAACGTATCCTTTGATGATGCACTTGCTCTTATGAGCAACAGGAAAATGTACATTCAAGAATCATATATTTTGAAGGCTGCCATTTCCGGCACATTAATGCTATTCATTCTTGTTTTATTCGGGTTTTATCGATTGAGAGGTGTCGCGCCATCAGTTTGTTTTGCTTGCTATTTTTCCGAAGAAATTGTGGCTGAATTATCAGCTTTACGAGAACGATTAACCAACGAGCAAAAATTAACCTGGCTGATTCGATTTATCTTGTTTTATCAGATTCTCACCTTAGTATGGGGGATCTACATCCAGATTAATATCGATAATCTCACTTTACCTTCACGCGATCGACGGATTGACAAGTAACAAGCGGTCAATATGCGGTCGATCGATACCTCCGTTAGCCCCTATCTCATAATTTGATGGGTGGAAAATTATTCAATTGCGGTCGGATCGATCGAGATCGCTATTTAGACATCGAAGCTGACATTCGGACTTATCTCGATCGGGTCTGTATAAAATATTCACTCACATTAATTTGTGTTTAAATCTAATAACTTATAAAAAATGGCGATCGATAGATTACTACCAATCGCAACTAAAACTTAAAACCCCGATTTCCCTTCGTAAAGAT
>NZ_JANPGM010000126.1:0-2365 GCF_031423935.1 Chamaesiphon sp. VAR_69_metabat_338 | reverse complement strand
AGCGATTACTGCCTACTCCGCGCAAAAATTGCGTGTAGACAAAGAGCAGTTTTTAGATACGCCCATCGGCCAAATTTATTTAGCCACAATGCTCGATCGCGTCCGCGCCATTCAAGCGCGGCAAGCACTCAGCGAGATCGTCTTTCCCGTCGGCGGCACCAGCGGTACTGTCAGCGGCACCCTCAAACCGGGCGAAGGCAAAGCCTACATTGCTAGTTTAGTTGGCGGTCAGGAGATTGCTGCCAATATTCACGCCGATGCACCGATTAACTTGGCGATTTATCCACCGACAACCAATCTCCCCGCCATCCTCACCACCACCCCCACCCAGAATTGGTCTGGTAAAACTAGCGTCAACGGCTATCACGAATTTGTCTTAGTTTCCCATAGCGATCGCGCCATTCCTTACCAATTTAAACTCACTGCTGCAAATCTCAAATCTACTGATGTCCGGCAACCCAAGACCGATCGACAACCGCTGTTTTAGGGAATAGTGGATAGGGAATAGGGAATAGTGGATAGTGGATAGTGGATAGAGGGTCTGGGCGGCAAATATCATTTTCCTCCAAATCCCCGCTCCCAACTCCCAACTTCCCACTCCCCACTCCCCACTCCCTATGCTCCCCGTTTCCCAAGCCGAACAGACGATTCTCGATTTAGTCCGACCTGTTAGCGTTACCGAATCTGTCGATCTGACACTCGCAACCGATCGAATTCTCGCCGCTGCGATCGAGAGTAGATTGGACTTTCCCCATTGGGATAACTCGGCGATGGATGGCTATGCCGTCAAATTTGCCGACGTGCGATCGAGTACGCCCAAGCATCCAATTACTCTAGAAGTTGTCGAGGAGATTCCGGCTGGCTATCAGCCGCAACGAGAGCTGCAATCTGGCGAAGCGGCGCGGATCTTTACCGGCGCGATCGTCCCTGCGGGTGCGGATACGATCGTCATGCAAGAGCATACCCAACGCGTCCAAAAAAACTTTGTCAAAATTCAGATCGCCCCGACAGCGAGATCGTTCGTCCGCCAGCGGGGTGAATACGCGCGGATGGGCGATCGACTTCTAGCTGCGGGGACAGTGTTAAATCCCGCCGAAATAGCGATTTTAGCCGCCACAGGATGCGATCGAGTCGAGGTATACCGGCGTCCGCGCGTCGCCATCCTGTCCACTGGCGATGAATTGGTATCACCTAGCAACAACCTCAAACCCGGCCAAATTGTCGATTCTAATCAATATGCGATCGCGGCTTTCGTGCAGCAAGCTGGTGGGATTCCAATCTGTATGGGAATTATCCCCGACGATCGGGCAAAATTGACCGCTGCGATGTCTGAAGCGATCGAAGCAGCGGATTTTGTCATCTCGACTGGTGGCGTCTCTGAGGGCGATTATGACTATGTAGAGGCGATCTTAGGCGAACTGGGTGGAGATATTCAGATTCGCAGTGTAGCTATTAAACCGGGCAAGCCATTGACTGTAGCTCAGTTCAATCGCGAATCTCACTCAGTTGTTTATTTTGGGTTGCCAGGAAATCCCGTGTCGGCTTTGGTGAGTTGCTGGCGATTTGTGAAGCTGGCGATCGCCAAATTTTCGGGTTTACCGGAGCCTGAATGGCGATCGACCTGGCTGGATGTCACGACTACTCAAGACTTGCACGCTGACGGCCAGCGAGAAACCTATCTCTGGGGTCAGTTGGCACTCAGCGACGGACGCTATCAATTTAGTTTGGCTGGCGGCACTCAGAGTTCGGCAAATTTAATTAATCTCGCAGGTACCACTGCCCTCGCAATGATACCTGTAGACACGACCGCGATCGCCGCTGGATCTACAGTCCGAGTGTTGGTACTGTAGATTGCGACCGATCTTAAGGTTTGGATTTAATCCGAATTGGTACTAACTGCGCGGCCAAGCGATCGCGCTCTGCTGCGAGCTGGTTTTGGAGCAAGATGGCAAATATCATCGAGCAAGGCATGCCAAAAGCGATGATGCCCATTAAGACATCGGCTAATTGGTTGGACTGAACCAAGCTGCTGGCCTCAGGCGCGATTGAATGTTGGGTTTGGGAGTGGTGGAGTGATGATACTGTCGGTGCCGCGATCGCCGATGCAGCCATCGGGCAGATCGATAGCATAAGGCCAAACCAAACAGGAGTCAGGTGTTTCATGATGATGGTGAGGATGCTTGATGAAAAATTCGATATTTAACAATACCATCTTATGAGCAATATGCTAGATCGTTTAAATATTACTAAAACTTATTAATTGTTCGTTTGGGGTCGATCGATTGCCAGGAGGCGATCGATCGAGATCTCATGCTAAGTCTGGCTTGTAAAACTCATTAACCTTGCCCTCACCCCCAGCCCCTCT
>NZ_JANPGM010000125.1:0-3531 GCF_031423935.1 Chamaesiphon sp. VAR_69_metabat_338 | reverse complement strand
TGGGCTGATAAAGCTTGCTAGTATTGAGATCGAACTATTAAGGATGTGATAATGCTTCTTTTCACATCCTTATTCCATCCCTACCTCGATCCCGGATGGCTGGCTCGACAACGCTCCAAATTCTCAGCTAATTTTCAGCACGGTAACTATCGATCCGGTATTGCGATCGACTGCAAAAGTACCTGCAACTATTCACCATCAAAATAATCTAAATCCAGCCGTTTGATTTGGTATTCAGAAACAACCGAAACGCCGAGATTTACCTCAATTGCGTACTCGGCTAACTGTGCCCCGTCGATAAGAACAACCTTCACATTGGCAGGTAAATAAGACTTGGCTTGCTCTGAGAACTTTGAGGTCGTAATGAAGATTCCCTTGCGCGCGCCCGTACCCGCTAAGGCACCGACAAACTGTTGAATTTCCGGACGCCCGACAGTGTTATTCCAGCGTTTTGCTTGGATATAAATCGCATCCAAACCGAGCCGATCTTCCTTAATAATTCCATCGATTCCTTCATCTCCAGACTTGCCAATTGCCATCCCTGCATCCACCAAAGAACCGCCATAACCCATCTTGACTAGTAGTTCGATTACTAGTTGCTCAAAGAAGGCTGGAGAGGCTGTTTTAATCCGTTCTAGGAGTTCTTGGGCGAGATTCTGGCGGAGTTGGCGGTAGGCTGACGCGATTACCTCGTCGGGGGTCTGTTCGAGCCGGATATTAGCTACTTCTGGGGCATTAACAGTCGCGCCGATGAAATCCAGGTATTCGGGAAATTGTTTGAGGTATTTGATATCGATTCGGGGTGGCTTTTGGGCGAGGACAGCTAAACCCCGTTGGGTAATCTGAAACTTCCCGCGAGCTGGATAGGTGAGTAATCCAGCCTTTTTGAGATAGCGGATGCGCTCCCGCCTTTGTTCCCCGACCATGGAAGCGCACCAAGCGGTGCCAGCCCAGCCGACTCGGTTGGCAAATTTAGACTGTTTACCAGAAGGGAGTAGTTCTTTGCGTTCGGTATCGGTGAGGTGGAATTGGGTGGTTGCCAGATGCTCGATCTCGTCTGATAGTTTATGCTCTTTGCCATCGCCGGTAAACGCCAGGAGCGACTCGCTAAACCGTCGGGTTCCCCGACGGTTTAGCGAGTCAAGACAGTGGCAGCATAATTGACTGGAAATCGGGGATAGACATGGAAAACGAGGAAACATACTCAAGAGTTATCATTCCCCCTTTCCTGGGCGAAATTGACGCGCTGGAGGTCGCTAGCGGCTGAAACCGCCGCTAGTAGTGGTGCAAAACCTGCCTGTCTTGTTGCGCTGCTTGGTGCAACACATGCGGAGGGAACCTCCGCGTGGTTGCATCCGCTTTTTACGTTGGGGGACCCAACGAGCGCGCAGCTACGCAGGTTCGGGAAAACGATCGGGTATGTTCATGGTTATCTGTCACAGCGATCGTCAATACCCCTCTAAATTAGCCAATTTAGGCTCTCAAACTTCATTTAGGGTATTTCCTCATTCTTCAAGTTTGCAGGCGTTCAGGGCGAAAATAGACGGGTTTGGAATGATATTTGATTGAGTGGCGTCTGGCCGCTTGGTGAAACCTTTTCCGCGATCGATCGACCGTTTGGGCTGTTGGCTATTGGCGATATCTTTATCTTTCCCGATCGAGAGCTATCGCAATCGCCTGGTTAGGACAAAAACCCAACTTTTTCAAAAAAGTCAGGTTTTTAGGGTTTTTAGCAGCACTCGTTTCGATCGTCTCAATTGCGTTGGCGGTTGCCAGAAAGCTCTCAACTGGACATCTCGCAGCGATCGAGGTAGGCACGTTTGATAAATCATCGCTATCTCACCTCGATCTCTGGCTGTGTAACATTTGCATTTTTAAGATTACGCTATGGGTAATGAATTCTGCTTTTTATGCTGAGAGGGAGGGAGAAGAACGAGGAATCTTAATCGGACATCCAGAACGGCATTGAAATTACGCGTAAATAAAATTTAAATACATACTTATTTTTTATAAATATATTTAAAATATGTACGTGGTTTTTCAGAATATTTAAATCTCATTGAAATAATCTATAGATATAAAAAACAAATGTTTATTTTTAACATCTCTTGAGATTTGCCAAAAATCCGGGCAATCGCAAAAAAAGGTAGGTAGGGAAGATCGCCAAACTACTCGTCAGCGCGATCTAAAGTGAGGATTCGAGCAAAAAAAGTGAGGATGACAACTCCTAAGTTCTAATGTACTAAAGACTGAGCTGCTGGGGATGCGGTGAAGATCGAGAGATAAATGCTAGCAGCCAGATCCAAAAGGAGGGCTTATCGTCGAACTTGGGGAGCGATTGGACGGCAGAGGTAATCTGTTCGGATTTGGGTTCGAGCCATTGCAATTCAACCTCATCCAGAATTTTGGACATCTCTGGGGTGACTTGACTCGCCACTTCAGGCTCGGCAGGGCGGGAGTCTTCCGCATCTCCATTCATCAATTCGTCCAAATATTCCTCGACAGTCATTCCTTTGAGCCGAGCTTGGATTTTGGCACGGGCGAGCAGCCGTTTTGGGAGTCTGAGCGATTGCTTTTCTTCGTAGTCTGGATCGAGTGCTTTTTCGATCGCATTCGCGGTGATTTTTTCTGGTGTGGTATTGGCAACTAATGTCCCCCAGATTTGTTCTAACATTGGATGATCTTGGTAATAGCCTGTTTCGAGCTTTTTGGCTTTAGTTAATACCGCCGCTTGGGAGTAATTTCTTGGCAAGATCTCAAATCCAGAATCAGCGAGATACATGGCTGTATCGGCAGCTTCGATATAGCTATTGGCTTGCCAGACGGTGAGTTTGAGCTTTTGTCGGCAAAACTGGGCGAAGGTTTTCAATTTGTCTTGGCAGTATTTATACGCACATTCATTTCGGATTTTTTCGAGGATTAATCCGAATTTGATATAGGCATATTGAGCCGATGCCACGACTCGATTGCCCTCATTCCAGCCATCGACATCTTTGAAGTTGAGATCGAATAAGTCTGCTTTCCATTCTGCGATGAGATTGAGTAAATGGCTTTCTATCGATCTTTCGGCGATTGTTTCCATGTCAAAATTAGCCCCAACTGGGGGCGGCGATCTGGTTTATTGCTCAAATTAGTCCTTAATTCTTTGTCGCTAGTGCGATCGCGGTCGCTTTCCGATTCACAATTAAGTTAGGAGTTTAATTGGAGAATGGCGACTTCACTACTATAACACGAGCGAGATAAATTTCTCTCACTTACGAGATTAATAAGTCTCATAAAGATGTACTTGAAGTAGCCAACATAGGCTAATGAGCAATGGGGGTAAGGAATTGAACGAATTAATTAGAAGACGTGGTTTCCGGCTTTCTGCTGTAGCTTCCGCGATCGATGTCGATCGTCAGACTATTTCTAGATGGACGGATAACGCGCCGATCGGTAAGCTGATTAAGTTATCCAGATTTACGGGGATTCCCATCCTTGAGGTGATTGGCTGTTTCGATCTGGAAGAAGAATCATATTCAACACTACCCG
>NZ_JANPGM010000124.1:0-5383 GCF_031423935.1 Chamaesiphon sp. VAR_69_metabat_338 | reverse complement strand
CTTCCGAAAATCGGCTTTATTGAGATTGGCACCTGTGAGATTGACACCAGATAAATCGGCACCGCTGAGATCGGCTTTGGTGAGATTGGCTTTGCTCAATGTTGCCCCTCGGAGATTGGCACCTATCAAAATCGCATTACTAAGATTGGTATTGCCCAAGCTAGTATTCGTCAGTACCGCACCATCGAGGGTAGCATCGCTGAGATCGGATTTATTGAGATTAGCTTCATTCAAATTCGCCGCACTAAGATTTGCATGACTCAAATTAGCTTGAATTAAGTTCGCGCGATCGAGTTGCGCTTTGGTGAGATTGGCTTCATTTAGATTAGCATGACTCAGATTGGCTAATTTGAGATTTGCCTCCCGTAAATCGGCTTTAATCAGACTACAATTATTCAGTTTAATGCGATCGAGCCTTGCGCCGACGAGATTGGATTCGCAGAGATTGGTAAAACTCAGATCGAGATACTGCTGCTCGGTTTCGAGATCGATTTGGCGACGAGCGATTGCGGTTAAAGCCGCTTGGGAGTCCGTCCGAATTGCTGGTGGCTTGGCAACGGAATCTTGCCCCTTAATACTCTGTTTGCCCCGTACAAAGGAAGATAATACCTCCATAATCGTCCAGCAATCGCGCGGCGAATCATTAGCAATCCGTTCGAGAGCATAAATCCCCCCGATTCTAATCGTTTCTTCTTTGTTGCCCAATTGCTCGATCGATCGTGTAAATCGCTCGGTAATCAGCCGATTTTCACCTTGAGAAAAGTTCAAGAATAAAATCGAGCCACCAAAAATAGTCGCCCCCGTACTCAGACTCGCAATAAATAGCCGAACGATTTCGAGAAAAAAGCTCCGCCGACTTAGCGTTTCCGCCGCTTGCAATTGCTCGATCGCGGCTTGCCAATTGGCATCGGGATCGACAATCCCCCCGCCTTGGGCTTTCCACATTTCGTAGGCTTTGGCACGAATGATTTCAGGCGAGATCTGATGAGGGTGAGTGAGAGTTTGAAAAAAATTACCGATCGTCTTCATTCTTTAAATATTTAGTAGCTACTAACTCTATTCAGATGAATTCTCGATTAATAGCATGTTCATTAAGTTTGTTCGATTTAAAAAAAGGCGAATCAAACAGGTCATTATCTCGATTTAGATAATTAGGCTTGACAAGGATATTTAACTCTAGTTGAAGTCTTTAAACGCAATTCAACTAGAGCATTCAATCTGTCTTTTCGCTCTTGCCAATCTGGTAAAATTCTCGCTAGTAACTTGTAAAAGCTCTTCGAGTGATTGGGGAACCGCAAGTGACAGAGTTCATGAATGATGACATAATCGATGCAATCTTTAGGGGCACTAACCAACAAGGGATTAAGAAATATTTTACCGCTTGGGGTGCAACTTCCCCAGCGTTTAGACATAGTACGGAGTTCAAACCCGTGATAGTGTTCGATGCAATAAGCTGCGACTAGCTTAGTACAGCACTGGTAACGTTCGCTAAATATTAGTGTTGCTCGATCGCGAAACCAGTTAGAAATCATATTTTCTACTCGTTCTCGATTATCCAAGTGGGTGACGGTATAAACTTCTAATCTGCCCTGCCAGAGCCGAATATTTTCACACTGATTTTCAATTAGTTTCAGGCGATATTGACGACCTAAATAGCGATATCCTTCACCTGCGACACATTCAGGAGCGGGTAAAGATGGAGCGTATTTCGTGAATTGGCGTTGTTGTTTGGCAATCCAGGCGGCGCGATGAATCACCTTGGCTTCGATCGATTCTATTACTGCATCGGTCGGAGCTTTGACGATAATACTCCTGTCTGGATGAACTTCGATCGCGAGGGTTTTGCGGGGGGAATATTCGAGCGCGAAGGTAATATTTTTGCTGCCATAAGGCACGCGATGGATCTCAGTTGACTTCATAATTTTCGGCAATCTTGAGGATCTTCGCAATTAGTTCGTCTAAATCACCCCAAGGAATAAAGAGATTGTGAGTCTTTTTTAAGTCGTGAACTAAATCATCGATTTCATTCATCATTTGCTTTTGGATGTCTTGATTGTGTTGCCAATCACGGATTTTATGTTTGGTGATAATGTCTTCAATGCCGATCGAGAGTAAAACTAATACTTCTGAATTATCGATATTGCTGTCTAGTTTATCTTGAAAGACGTTGTAAAATGCTCGTGATTGGGGTCGGGTTTGTAGCGGCGCGGGAACGGTGTTTGCACCGCCACTCCGCGCCATTTCCATTGCTGACTGCATTTTTTGAAGATAGCCGATGTCGCTTAGGCGTTTAGCTCGATGATCGTCGATCGCAGTTTGAATTAGTTGACTCAGGCGCAAGTATAATACGGGATCTTCTTCCATTCGTTCGATCGCGACTTTTTTGATTCTCGCAGCGATCGCATCAGCCTGAGCAGCCGTCCCCACAATGCTTTCGATTTCAGCATTCGATCGATCGAGATCGAAAATATCGACAGGTTCGATAATGGTAATAAATTCCGATGCGCCGATTTCTTTCTCTACCATCCGCCGAACTTGGTCAGAATATTCAGAATAGTCTACTTTTTCTCCATACCTAATTTTGACCAGATCTCTCAAGACAATCCAAGATTTGAGATCTTGAAGATATCGTTGCTTAGTAGGTTCGGGAGTATCGGCTTGGAACGGCGCATTACTGAGCGCGAGTCTGAGGTTTTTGGCGAAATCTGTCAAGGCTGCATAGAACTCATCCCGCCGATCTTGGGGCTCGAGCCACTGTTGCAAGCTTTCGGTATCTTGAAGATTATTTACGCCTTTAAATACATCCCACACAGCCGCATGGAGCGTGGGCAATTTGGCAATCTCTATCCGGACATCTACTAGAGCACCTTCGACATCTTCACGATCGAATCCGTCTCGTTCTAGCTTGTCGTAAATTTCCAGCGCGTCAGTCATTTCACCGAAAATGCCTCGATAGTCGATGACTAGCCCGTAATCTTTATTTTCAAATACGCGATTCACGCGAGCGATCGCTTGCAAGATATTATGTTCTTTGAGGCGTTTATCGATGTACAAAACTGCATTGCGGGGCGCGTCGAAACCCGTTAGTAATTTATCAACGACGATTAATAAATCCGGCGCATCGTCCCCATCGCCGCCCTTGAATTTCTCAATTATTCTGTCTTGATAATTCTTGGGGGTGCTATAAATCGCCATCATATCTTTCCAAAAGCGTTGTACTTCTGAGATATCAGCTTCATTGACACTATCGTTATCTTCACGAGTGTCTGGGGGTGAGATAATTACAGCAGAACGGATACCCCAACTGTCTAACAGCTTTTTGTAAGTAATTGCAGCGCGTTTACTGGATGTGGCAAATTGCCCTCTTAATTTTGTCCCTTTAAAATGTCTGTCAAAATGCTGGCTGATATCGTAGGCAACTTCTGCCATCCGTGCATCCGATTCATACAGTGGTTCGGCACTTTTGAACTTACGTTTTAAGTCGGCTTTTTGTTCTGGATTTAAGTTTGATGTAATGCGATCGAACCATTTATCGACAGCTTCAGTATTTTTAAATTCGCTCTCACGCCCTTCATAGACAATTGGCACTACCGCTTTATCACCGACAGCTTTAGGCATGGTATAGGAGTGAATAAAGCCGCCGAACTTCTGGGCGGTGCTTTTATCCTTTTTCAGTAATGGCGTACCTGTGAAGCCAATATAACAAGCATGGGGAAACACATTTCGCATCTTGGCGTGAACCTGTCCGTATTGGGAGCGGTGAGATTCATCGACAAGGACAAATATATCTGCACTGGTATTAGTTCCTTTTTCCCTAGCGACGGTTTCAAATTTATCGATCACAGTGGTGATGATTTCGGCTTTGGGTTCATTGAGTAATTCGAGTAAATGTTTGCCGTTTTTAGCTTTGATTGGTGCAGTACCACAATCTTTAAATGTATCCTTGAGTTGATCGTCTAAATCGACTCGATCGTTAACTAGAATAATCTTCGGGTTGAGAATGCTTGGCTCTCTTACTAAAGCCTTTGCTAATATCACCATCGTCAGCGATTTTCCGCTACCCGTGGTATGCCAAATTACCCCACCTTGGCGAGAATCATCACTGCGGACTTGTTGTTTGACTCGATCGATTGTCGCTTTGACAGCAAAATACTGTTGATAACGAGCGATTTTTTTATCCCCCGCATCGAACAAAATATAACCATAAATTAGATCTAATAACCGCTCTGGCTTGAGCAAACTATACAGCAATCGATCTTGAGCCGAAACTAACCTCGCTCCCGCCGCCCACAGTTCGCGAATTTTTACTTTTACCCACGATTCCCGCCAGCTCAATAATTGCTGACTTTGAGTTGCTGAAACCACATTAATTAAGGCATATAATTCTGCTTCAAAATTATCTAATCCTACCTCTTCCTTCCACACCGCCCAAAACTCCTTTTCAGTTTTGGTGGTGGCATATTGGGCAGTATTTTGGGCGATCGCAATTAAGATCTGAGTGACACAAAAAAAGTGCGGAATTTCATCGGTGCGTTGATTTCGTAAGTGTTGACTGATGGCTTCTTCAGTAGCTTTAGGCAGATCTGGGCGTTTACACTCGATCGCAACTAGCGGAATGCCATTAATAAACACCACAATATCGGGGCGACGAGTTTGGGTACTATTGAGACGTTCGATCTCAAACTCATCAGTGACATGGTAGACGTTGTTAGCGGGGTTATTCCAGTCGATATATTGTAGTTGTGGACTTTTTTTGTCACCGTCAATCGTTTGTTCGAGACTTTTCCCTAATACTAATAAATCGTAAATCTGTGTACCAGTAGTGGAGAGAGCATCGTAAGGAAATTGACTAATTGCAGCGACAGCAGTTTGAATGTTCGCATCACTGAAGGGATGAATTTTACCCCGATGTTCGATCTGATTGAGCTTGTGAAGTTGAGCAGTCAGGATATCTTCGAGGACTATTTTCGATCGTTTCCCTTGACGATGTGCGAGTGCTTGCGCTGGCGTGATGTAGGTATAGCCCATATTTTGGAGCAGGGCAAGCGCGGGGATTTGAGAAGAAATAACTTCGCGCAGATCGATCGGGGATGGGTTCATATTGGGATGCGAGGGTTCAATTTTATTGTAGGTTGGGTTGCGGATGCGCGCTCCGTCTGCGACACGCCTCGCTTCGTATCTCCTACGGAGAGGCTTCGCCAACGTCTACGGGTTCCCCGAGAGTTTAGCGCACCAAGCAGAAGAATGAAACCCAACATTTCTAGAATGTTTGTGTATTTGTTGGGTTCCGATACCGCTCTACCCAACCTACAATATCTAATTTTATCGTTCGCATTGAGGCTGACGGATAAAGGTTTCATCATCGATGCAACCGTAAAATTTG
>NZ_JANPGM010000123.1:0-11153 GCF_031423935.1 Chamaesiphon sp. VAR_69_metabat_338 | reverse complement strand
CTGATAAAATCGGGTTTAGTTTCGAGGGGGAAGTAGAGGACTTGCTCTTTTTCATAGACGCGAATTTTGGTAACTTTTACATCTGTTACGCCATCTTTAACATAACCGAACCCGATCGGAATTTTGAGATCGAATAGATCGTTTATGAGTGTATGTACGCCCTCTTTGGCTTGCGTTTGCGTAACCGTTAGTTTGGCTAAATTACTATCCCCATCCCAACTATAGGCAACCTTATAATCTGGATGTCCGCCGCGATAGACATATTGATCGAAGAGGAAGGCTAAATTCCGTCCGGTGGCTTTATCGATCGCGCGCAAAACATCGATCGTTTCGACAGTTTTATGAGCGTTGTCATTGACAAAAGTATGAATAAATCGATCGAATAATTCGTCGCCCAGTTCTGTCCGAATCATGTGATAGACGCAGGCACCCTTTTCGTATAAATGGCGATCGTATAACTCGATCGCTTCTCGATAGATATTCGTGACGATCGGACGACGGTAGCGATCGCTATCTTCACTCAAATAACTTTGCGCTTCACCGAGTAAATAATAAGCGGCTTCATCTTTGTCATATTCATGTTCAGTCCACAATACCTCGCAGTAGGAAGCCATCCCTTCCTTGATCCAGGCGTGCGACCAATGCTTGATGACAACTAGATCGCCGAACCATTGGTGTGCCAGTTCATGAGCGACTAAACTTTCGGTGAAAAAGTTATCTAAAGCTGCCCGTTTATCTAGCAAACACCGATCCATTAACAACGTCGTTGAAGTATTTTCCATCCCCCCAAAGATGAAATCAGCGACGCAAACTTGGGCGTATTTAGGATATGGGTAAGCATAACCAAACTTCTCGCTGAAGAACTCAATCATCCGAGGAGTTTTCCCCATACTTAACTCTGCCGATTCTTCCAGTCCTTTTTCGACATAATAAGTAACTGGCTTACCATTCCAACTCGCGGCAATTTCGCTAAATCTGCCGACTGCTAATGTCATCAAATATGTCGGATGAATCTCTTTTTGCATCCATTGATAAACCCGATCTTCACCGAAGACAGTCTGCTCGACTAATTCACCATTAGAAATCGCGACAAAATCCTTCGGTACCTGCACCCGAATTGCTGAAGTTGCGAGTTGTCCGGGATAGTCAAAACAGGGAAACCAAAACCGCGAATCTTCATCCTCACCCTGCGTCCATACCTGGGTAGGTTTATCGGGATAATGTTCGTCGGGATGGATAAAATACATCCCCCGTTGGGGTTTATTTACGCCATAATCAATGACCAGATCCAAGATTTTACCAGCGGTAACATCGACCTTCACGGGAATATGTAATAATTCCCCATCATAATTAAACTCACATTCGGTACCGTCAATTTGAACCCGATCGATCTTCAGATCCACCGCATCGAGCGTCAAAGACTCAATATTACTCCGCACCGGATTGAGCCGAATCGCACAAGTACCGTGAAAACTCGAATTGGGAATGTCCAGCACCAAATCTAGACTGATATGCTCGACCTGTCCGGGTCGATCGGGATTATAATGAGGGCGCGAACCAGGTAGTTGAAAGGATTTGTGTCCGTTACTCTCATCGAGATGGCTGTAAGGCATAATAAAATCTATAATCCTCTAGTTTGGATATCTAAGGCTTATCTTAAATTATGACGCTCCAAGACTTAGAATCCCAATTGCTCGCCCTGACACCCGCCGAAAAAGAGCGCGTCATCCAATTATTGACGCATAGTTTGGTGAGTACCCAGCCAGAAATTGCCCTACCCCCAGAAATTAGCGGCGGTGAAGCTTTCATCGCCAATACCCAGATTGCCATCTGGGAGCTAGTCAACGCCCAAGATCTCGGCTGTAGCGATCGAGATATCCTTCAGATGTATCCCCAGCTTACCCAGAGCGATTTAGATACAGCCTGGGAGTATGCAGACGCTCATCCTGAAGAGATTATGCTGGCTCTACAATCGATCGATGAATGATTCCTAGTTTTTAAAAACAGATCGTAGCAATATATGGGCAAACGAGAAAAACTCATCGAGCGACTGACTAATAGTCCTCAGAATGCTACTTTTGCCGATATTCGCAACCTACTAGAATACGAAGGATTTTATCTCGATCGAGTTACCGATAGTCACCATGTTTTTATATATTCAGATACAATTTTTGCAGTTCCCGTTCGGAACGATAAATTAAAAGCACTCTATGTAGAAAAAATTCTAGAATTAATCGCATCAGCAGATCCAGAACTAGAGGAAGATGACTAATGCCATATGAAATCGTAACTTACCCCTGCGCAGAAGGCGGCTTTGTTGCTGAGATTCCGGCATTGAAAGGCTGTATGGCTCAAGGAGAAACTTTAGATGAAGTTCTAGCGGAGTTGAATATTGTGACCGATCTATGGTTGGAGATAGCCGAAAAATACGGACAGAATTTACTCGATCGCGATCGATAGAAGCTCTGAGAAACTAGTTTAGACTATGACTCTCCAAGACGTAGATCGTAACTTCAGTCTCGATCGAGTGATGGCACGATTGGCAGATCGGAGCTATATTCCTGCGCATTTATCTATGTCTAATATCTGAATTACACGCTCCATATCAAATCATTGGATTTAGTTACCAAATCACATCAACATCATACTGAACGATGAGACGATCGATCGTTAAAACAGGCATCCCAACTACTTGACTCTGAGCGATAATGATTCGATCGAAAGGATCTCGATGTAGATCTGGTAATTTAGCTACTTGTATAACATGAGCCAATTCAATTCCTAAAACCTCAAATCTATTGTCAGTAACTCTCGATGTAATATAAGTACCTACTTCTTCAGGTATATTCAGTTTACCAGTATTGACTTTAATGATGATTTCCCATGCACTAGCTACGCTGAAAAATATTTTGCTGTCTGGATTAGCAATAAATTCCTTGGCATTCTGAAATAATTGTGGCGCATCAGTAACCCACCAAATAAATGCATGAGTATCTAACAAAGCATTCATATCTGTGGCTCCGACGGATTTAAGAAACCATCTAAAATATCTGATGGTAAAGGCTCGTTAAAATCAGCAGACATAGTTACACGTCCTTTGTCTTGTCCAGGGACGCGAGGCATTTTAGCGTTAGACATTGGGCTAATTCGAGCGATGACAATGCCAGCTTCAGAAATTAATACTTCTTCTCCAGTTTTGATCTGTTGGATTAGTTCTAAAAAGTGGTTGTTTGCTTCTGGAAGGGTAATATTTATAGTCATCGTCTAAACTCTCTGGTCATTTTATACTTAATTGTATCTAGTTCGGATGTAATCTGCCATTGTCGATTTCAGTGCCTCTAATACCTTGATATTTAAGTTAGAATACTTCCTCCCATCAGTTTTTGAAAACGATAATCTAACTCTGATTTTAATAGTGGCGACTGACTCAGATCTTTATCCTGTAAAATGACTTTCTCGGCGGCATCTCGCGCGATCGATAGTACTTCCCCATCCTCTGCTAAACTGGCTAAAGCAAAATCTGCCATCCCCGATTGACGGGTGCCTAATACTTGCCCAGGACCGCGTAATTGCATATCCATCTCGGAAATCCAGAAACCATCTTGGGATTGTTCTAGCACTTGTAACCGTTGTTTAGCGTTGCTCGAAGTACTACCGCTCATCAGTAGGCAGTAGGAGCGATGTGCGCCCCGTCCGACGCGTCCGCGTAATTGGTGGAGTTGAGATAAGCCGAACCGTTCGGCGTTTTCAATCAACATTACAGTTGCATTGGGGACGTCTACGCCGACTTCAATGACGGTGGTGGAGACGATAATTTGGGTGACATTATCGCGAAATGCACTCAGCGCAGCGTCTTTATCTGCTGAAGCCATCCGTCCGTGGAGCAAGCCGACTTGATACTGGGGGAAAACTTCGGTAGCTAACCGTTCGTGTTCCTCGGTGGCGGCGCGGAGATCGAGTTTTTCGGACTCTTCGACGAGGGGGAGGACGACGTATACTTGTCGCCCCAAGGCGATTTCGCGATGCATGAGTTCGTAGACTTGGCTGCGCTGGCGACTATTGACGGCGTTAGTTTGAATCGGCTGTCTTCCGGCTGGTAATTCGTCGATCTGGCTGACGTCTAAATCGCCGTGGAGGGTCAAGGCGAGGGTGCGGGGGATGGGTGTAGCCGTCATGGTGAGAACGTGGGGCTGGGAGCCTTTTTGCTGTAATTTGGCGCGTTGGAAGACCCCGAAGCGATGTTGTTCGTCGATGACGACTAAGCCGAGGTTGCGGAAATTAACTTTATCTTGAATTAAAGCATGTGTGCCGACCGCGATCGATAGTTCGCCCGTTTCTAGTTCGCTGTAGATTTTGCGGCGTTTGGCAGCTTTGGTGGAGCCAGTGAGCAGTTCGACTGGTAAATGCAAGAGATTGAACCAGCCGACGAGTTTGCGATAATGTTGCTCGGCGAGTACTTCTGTCGGAGCCATAAGTGCAGTTTGATAACCCGACTGAATCGCGGCGAGAATTGCCATCACGGCAACGACAGTTTTGCCCGAACCGACATCACCTTGCACCAACCGATTCATCGGTGCGGTTTGCTGGAGATCTGCGAGAATTTCACTCACGACTCGCTGTTGAGCGGTGGTGAGTTGAAAGGGTAACATCTCCCTAAACTTGTCGATTAATGCGCCCGTGGGGGTAATTATTGCTTGAGTATGTACCTGTCGCAACAGATGACGGCGTTGGAGGAAGCCTAATTGCAGATAGAAAAATTCATCAAAAATCAATCGCCGTCGTGCTGCTTCTTTGGCATCGCTATCTTCGGGGAAGTGGATATTTTGAATTGATGTCACCAAATCCACCAAGCCATATTGTTCGCGTACGACTGTGGGCAAAGGATCGGTTAATTTGCTCGCCGCTGGCAACACTGTCACGACGGCTTCGCGGACTGTATCTGCCGAGATGCCTTCAATTAGTGGGTAAACAGGCAGCACGCGACCGATTTTGAGTGAAGAAACACTCGCATCGGCATCGGCTAAGACTTCTATTTCGGGATTATCTAAATTGATGCCATATTTACCCTGCTTGACTAATCCCGATGCGGCAATCCAACTGCCGACGGGATATTTACGTTTTAAGGATTCTTGCCAGCCGCGACTGCTATAGCGCGTCCCGGCATAAAAGCGGCTGATTTTGAGTTGTCCGGTTTCGTCTTTGATGGTGAGTTCTAAGACGTTGAGTTTTTTGTTTTTGGGACTGGTAAAGAAGTTGATTTTACGGACGATACCGACTAAAGTTACTGTCGTTCCTGGCTCTAATTCGATGATGTTTATCTGCTTGGCATAATCGATATAATCGCGCGGATAGTAATACAAAACATCCTTAACGGTTAATAATCCCAATCTCGCTAAAATTTCAGCTTTACGGATGCCAATTTTGGGAATATCTCGGAGATAGCGATCGAGTGTTAAGGTCGGATCGTTATGCGTTGTGGTAATTGTTGCTGGTGAAACCTTAGGAATTGCTGGCGATCTAGTTGGGATTATTTGAGGACGATCTTCACTAACTGTCGCTGAATTTGATGATGCTCGATCGATTTGGGTATTGGCAACTTGTTGGGCGATCGTCAGAAATTGACTGGCTTTAGTAATTAATACTTTCCGTTCGGTTAGCGTCAAATCGTGATATTTGGCAAATTCAAAGGCTAATTCGCGCCAATGTTGGCGATCTTTAAAACTAGTATGTATTGGTGGTTTGCCAAAACTCAAACACAAAAATTCACCGAAGCGATATTGTTGTCCGACTAAATCGGTATAACCATATTGTGCTTCGATCGCTAAAGCTTTCTGAATTCGCAACCAGTCGGGTTCGTCGGACATCGATTCTAAATAAACTTAATAACTAAAAATTGATGAAAACAGCCTCTTGACTAGCTTGAAGTCGATTGTCAAAGAGAATATGTGTTTATATTAAAAAATATTGCAGTTTTACCTAGATAGTGTTTTGCTAACATAATCGCTTTTAAAAATATACCTCTATCTTTTATGTCTTTCAACCAACCATCGCAACCGATCGCGCCATTCCAGCTATTAGGTGACTCCCTGTCACAGGTTGCTCCAGTTTACGTACCATTACTGATTATAGCTAGCCCTGCGCTCTTGATTAATATCGCCCAGAACGTTTTACCGATCGGGGTATCATCTGTGCTGACGCTCGGGTATTCGGTAGGAGTGCTGCCAATTCTGACTGGAACTTCTATTTATTTTATCTATCGATATCTCAAGCAGGGAACAGCCGATTTAAGCGGTGCTGTTAATAAAGCTCTCAGCCAGAGCGGACAGTTAATTTTAGGCAACTTTCTGTATGTTTTAGCGGTTATCGTCGGTTTTATTTGTTTGATTCTTCCTGGCATTTATTTGTCAGTGAGATGGGGATTTTTACTCTATGCAATCGTCTCACAAAACTGCTCGGCGATCGATGGATTCAAATATAGTTCTGAGTTAGTCAAAGGTCGCTGGTGGCGAGTTTTTGGTTCGATGTTAGCGATAATTCCAATTCTACTACCAGTCATGTTTATTGCTGGGATTGCCGGTGCGATATTTGCCCGTCAACCGCTCATCATGGCGATTATTTCGAGTATCGTAGGAATTCTAGCCGCACCACCAATTGGCATGTATTATGTCAAGCTTTTCATGAGATTGCAGGAAACTGCCAATGTGCCAGAGTCAGTTTAGATCCACCTCATTATCTAGCTCAATTGAGCGGCGATTACCTCCAGTAGGCTACGCCAACGAACATCAAGATTACTACAATGAGTCGATCGATCTCTAGTGAATCTACACCTCGATCGAGATTATCGATCGTTAATTCTCAAACCAACTATTTCGCCAAGCTGATTCAGCTTCGGCGATTTTTAATTCTTGTTGTTTCTTGAAATATTCACGTTTTAATGTGCTAACTTTATTGGCTAGTCGCTCGATATTTTTGCGCAAACCCAAGACATTGACATCTGCAAATTCAACTTCTGTCAATCTCAGATAGAGACTATGAATCTGGACGATTTGCGGATACTCATCTGGCTCTTCGAGGCTAGTTTCGTCGCCCATCCAAGCCGACTGCTCGGTACCATTCGCCGCAGCAGATCTGGCTGCTAATGGCGCGTCGCTCTGCTGCTCGGAGATGTCTTGCTCGATCGAAATACTTAATAAATTAGGCACATCGATCGTGTTTTCTCCCTGTCGATCTGCTTCGGGACTTGCTTCCAAAATTGGCTTAGGAATATCAGCAGGCATAACCCGGGCTTGTTGCAAGAGGAGATTTACTTTATAAGAAATTTCCTTCAAACTATGAGCTAGTTCTTCCTCCAAATTTTGTTGCCAAGTCGATAGGGATGTGGGCGTGGCAAACCAATCATTCGGCATCATGGAGATCGAAGTTAATTCGCCGGTTGGTTCATCATCATTCTCATCTTGAGTCGCGCTTTGCCGTGCCGGTTCGACATGTACCATTAAGGCAGCGATCGCATTACCAATTACGCGTTGCAATGTTTTGAGTAATTGCGATCGCTGATTGTAATTTAGTTTTAAAAAAGCATCAGGATAGCAAGTCGTACACAAATGATAGCAACTCTGAATTGACTGTTGCTTGAGTGTGGGCGAGAGGGCAGTAAAATAACTCTGGTAAGCAGTAGTCAGTTCTGTGCCGAGTTCGCTACTAACCTTTTTGAGGTAAATTAAATCTTGTCCGACTTGTTCGATCGATCTAGCCATGTTAGGGGATAGGGGATAGGGGATAGGGGATAGGGAGCAATTAACTAGTTACAACTAAATATAGGGAAATGCCATAAGATGGACTATGAAGATTCAGGTGAGAACATCATTTAACGATCGAGCGTTGAGAAACTAGTCAGAGCAGCAGTAGCGATCCTCAAAATTCACCCCACATCGATCGGCTATTCGGTTAAAATGATGTTCCGAGTCACAGACGATCGCACCTGCTTGCTGGTCGATCTATCTTCACCGATATTACTATTTAACCAAGTTCCCTACCTCCTGCGATCGTCACCCTCAAAAACATGTCTGTCACTACTTTAGATCCCAATCCTCACAGCACGATTACGCCATTATTAGGCTTGAGTTTAGCAGAATTGACCACCTGGGTGCAGGAGCAAGGACAGCCAGCTTATCGCGGGAAACAGTTATATCAATGGATTTACCAGCAGGGTGCTAAATCCTTAGCCGATATTACCGTGTTTTCCAAACAATGGCGAGAAAGTGTCAAGGAGACGCCGATCGGTCGATCGACGATCCATCATCGAGCAGTCTCCAGCGATGGGGCAATTAAATACTTACTCCAGCTTCAAGATGGCCAAATCGTCGAAGCTGTTGGCATTCCCACGTCGAAACGGTTGACAGTGTGCGTATCGTCGCAAGTCGGCTGTGCGATGGCTTGTACCTTCTGCGCGACGGGTAAAGGCGGATTTACCCGCCATCTCTATCCCCATGAAATTATCGATCAAGTATTGACAGTGCAAGAAGATTTTCAGGAGCGCGTCAGTCATGTCGTGTTTATGGGCATGGGCGAACCTCTGGCTAATCTGAGCAATGTCGTCACAGCGGTAAAATGTATCAACAAAGACATCGGCATTTCCCAGCGATCGATTACTGTTTCAACAGTAGGCATTCCTGGTAAAATCCACGAACTCGCCGAACACGAACTCCAAGTCACCCTGGCTGTCAGTCTCCACGCACCGACTCAAAGGCTCCGCACCAAATTAGTCCCCACCGCCGAACATTATCCGATCGACGATTTGCTCGATGAGTGTCGCGATTACGTCCGGATCACGGGGCGACGGTTGAGTGTCGAATACATCCTCCTCGCTGGCGTCAACGACGATCCCGCCCAGGCTGCCGAATTAGCCACCAAATTACGCGGTTTCCAAACTCACGTCAATCTGATTCCCTATAATCCGATCGAAGATGCCGATTTCGACAGGCCTACACCCAGAGATATCAAAGACTTTGTCGATGTCCTCGAACGCCAGCATATCGCCGTCAGCGTCCGTTATTCCAAAGGTTTAGGTGCCAGTGCTGCTTGCGGGCAATTACGGGCAAATCGGGTGTAGGCTTTAGGCGATAAGACGCTGAGCGTCTTATCGAACCCAGTTGAGATCTTTGTCTAACGCCCCCAATCACCCGCGATAGGCAAACTCACATCGACAATTTTTCGCTAGTCGGCGTGCATTGGGATTCTTATGCAGTTTATGCCGTAGCCATAGCAGCTTCGATCTTAGGCAATGACGGCTCAAAATGCAAAACCATTATCTGTTCTGGCCGTAGCCCCAATGACTCATAAACACGACCATCTCGATCGCTAAATTCCACTTCAAATGCTGCGCCATCCGCCAAAATCTCGACTACAGTTCCAACCTGGCCGCGCCACAAATTATCCGGCGGTAGGTCAGCGGTCAACGCGACGACATCGAGTAAATTAATTGAATCAGTGTTAATCATGCTGATTACCACCTCACTAAAGAGGGTAGCAGGTTGTCATTTTAGGGATCTCGGAACCAGGCTCGATAATCCAACCACTCCGAAGCGTTGCCTCTCTATTCTGCCATGAAATCTCAAAATCCAGGGTGTACCGCTGCCCAAAGTCATCTTGCCGACCGAGCTTAACTTCATGATTCTTAACAATATCCAGCAGGATTTGGCGAAGTTCCTCCGCGTTATCCACAGTCATGCCCAGGGTGGCTGCGAACAGTCTTGCCTTATGCTTACCGTCTCTGTGCTCAGGATTGAGGCAGTAATCGCGTAGTTTGCGAATATCGACTACTGCATTTTCTGCATATGGTAGTAAATTTATTCTAGTATTCTCCCTCTCTTGAATACCACATTTAACTTTTGAGAAATAAATCGCTTTAAAAGCCTAACTCACCAAACTGCGATCGGGGCGTAAATTACTCGCGCCACGGAGATAGGGATGATAAACCTTCGCATCGGCGGGGAGATGGGCGTGAATTAGAAAGCGGATGCAGCGAGGGAGGCTGCCTTCGACGTGCATTTGTTGCACGTCCATGAGGGCGACATCTTGCCAGTTGGGGTAAATCCGGCGCGCGATGGCGGCGGGGAAGACGGCATCTAAATCCTTGGTAGCAGTAAAAATGACGCTGATGATGCGATCGGGATCGATCCGATTGCGAAACTCTAATTCTTGTAACAGTTCGGTGACAGCACTATAGATCGCGCCTTCCGTATTTTCGCTCGCTGTCGTCGCCCCACGAATTGCTCTCATCTGCCACTCCACGCCATCACCCTCCGCAAATTTCTATATAGATTACGCCATTTAGGGACGATATAACCATAAAGGTTGTCCGCTAGTGCTTAATTCAAATTGTACCCAGTCTACAGCCGATACTACTGTTGCGAACTCAGAAACTTGATTTTGTAATATTCTACTCAATAAAGGCTTCCGTTCTTCGATCGTTTGTAGCTTGGCTTTTTGGGGATCTAATCCGGCTAATTCTGCCGCCCACAGCCGCGCATCTTCCTCCGATCCCAGTCGATCGACCACCCCAAATTCTACCGCTTGTTCGCCCGTAAAAATCCGTCCGTCTGCAAAAGTTCGCACCGTTGCGGGATCGAGATGGCGAGATTCGGCCACAGTCTGGACGAATTGCTCGTAAGTACTATCGATGAGAGTTTGGAGAATTTGTTCCTCCGGTGCGGTTAACTCGCGATCGAATGACAAAATATCTTTATAAGGCCCCGATTTAATGACCTTAAACGAAACACCCACGCGATCGAGTAACTTCTCCAGATTATTACCGCGCAGAATCACCCCGATACTGCCCGTGAGCGTGCCGGGATTGGCCACAATGTGCGGCGCACCCATCCCGATGTAGACACCCCCTGAAGCCGAAATATTGCCATAACTAGCGACAATTTTGACCTTCGATTGCAGGCGTTGGAGTGCCTGATAAATTTCATAGGAATCGCCGACGGTACCACCAGGACTATCGATCCGCAGTAATAAAGCAGGATACTTGCGCTCCTCAACTTCTTTGAGTGCCTTCAACACGGCTTTTCGCGTACTACTACCGATCGCCCCAGCAATCTCAATTCGCGCAATTTGTTTAGTAGCTTTTTGATTAAACGGCCAGAACATAA
>NZ_JANPGM010000122.1:0-7324 GCF_031423935.1 Chamaesiphon sp. VAR_69_metabat_338 | reverse complement strand
TGCCGCTAATACTAAATTAACGTAAGAAGCGATGTAGAAGAGGGCAAACTTCATGCCGGAGTATTCAGTCTGATAGCCAGCAACCAGCTCTTCCTCAGCCTCTGGGAGGTCAAAGGGCAGACGTTCGCATTCGGCTAGTGCCGCAATCCAGAAAATCACGAAACCGACTGGTTGCCGCCAGATATTCCAGGATAAGATGCCATAACCCGACTGTTGTTGGACGATATCGATCGTACTCAGACTATTGGACATTAGCACGATCGCCAATACCGACAAGGCCAGGGGAATTTCATAACTGATCGACTGAGCGGCGGCACGCAAGCCCCCAATCAGCGAATACTTATTATTCGACGCATATCCGGACATCAACAAGCCAATCGGCACGACACTCGACAGCGCAATCCAGAAAAATACGCCAGTATTGATATCAGTAATCACCAAGTTCTGACCGAAGGGCACGATCAGGTAGGAGATAAATACTGGCAGGACGACGATAATCGGCCCGACCGTAAATAAAATCGGATCGGCATTGGCCGGGGTAATATCTTCTTTAAATACTAGTTTCAGCCCGTCGGCGACTGGCTGCAATACGCCCAAGGGGCCAGCAAATTCCGGCCCGATCCGCTGTTGGGCAGCCGCAGAAATCTTCCGCTCCAACCACACGTTAACTAATACGCCGACTGTTGCCCCAATAATCATCAGCAACATCGGAAACGGCATCCACAACACCTTGGCCAACTCGGGAGCAATACCAAAGTCGCTGAGGGATTGAATAAAAGTTCCTTGGAGATCGATACCTGAATTCATATACTTGGTTTTTAGTTAACGTCAGATCGAGATCGGGAGATTCACGATCGTCTTTACCAGTATATCGTGGTGGGAGTATTTGGAGATCGACTGCGATCCAATGGTTGTCATCGATTTGGCTAGATGGTTTCAGCCTCGTCGCCGGTAGAGGCTACAGACAAATTGACCATCACGACGCGATCGAAAGGCTGCAGTATTGCCATCAGCATCGACAACCAACCGCGCCCGACAGTCATAGGATGCCGATGCTTGCTCGATGCCATCGATGCTGACCATCGCCTGATATTGCCAGTAATTCTTTGCACTGCGTTTGATGCTGACAATACAAATCCGCCGATCCTCAACCTGACGACAAAACTCCGCCCGCACCGAATCGGTATTCGTCAACCAGAGCAATAACCCGATCGCGCATAATTTGATTAGATATTTCAACACTAGTCGATCGATAAGTACGGCGGGGTGAGGTTAGCGGATAGTGGATAGTGAATAGTTGATACAACAATGGTTATGACTGAAATTGCTCTGAGGTTCTCTCAGAGCAACTATAAATTATCAATTATCAACGATCGACTAAATTAGAATCTTTCCCCAATCCCGAATTGAATCCGGCTTTGCGATAGGTTGTTCACAGCATAGTCGAGACGGATCGAACCCAGTGCGGGTACGCCAATCCGAATGCCTGCGCCATAGCCAAAACCATTACCAGGCTTGCCGCGCAGTCCGGCTGGATCGCCAGGAACGCTGCTACCAGTGCCCAGATCGCTCCCATAGTCAAAGAAGATTTCGCCACCGACGATCGACACAATCGGGAACCGATATTCAGCAGTCGCCTGGAAATAACTGCGACCCGAGCCGATATCGCCCTCTTCATAGCCGCGTACCGATGTCGGCCCGCCCAAACTAAATGCCTCATAAGGCGGCAGCGTGCCTAAGATCGTCCCACCTTGGACGTTGAACATCAATGATTGAGAACCGGGTGTGAAATTGGTTAATTTCACAGGGACGTATTGAGTATAACTCGCTCTGGCTCTGGTCATGGCAATATTGCCTAGACCGATCGGGGCTGATTGATCGAGTCCCAATTTCAACAGCGACCCTTGGCTGGGATCGGTAGCACTATTGCGTAAATCTTGCGTCAATCCGAGCTGTACCATCAACAGATCGTCTTCGCCGGTGCCGCTGGCTGTGAGGTTGCGACCGCCGATTTGCGGGACTAGCGTGCCGTTAGCAAGGCTATTGCCACTATTGAAATTCTGAACGGACACGCGTTGATACTGTAATCCCAGCGAAGCGCGCCACGGACTGTCGGTGTATGGATCGCCATTAAGCGGACGATAGAAGGTAATCCCGCCACCCTGCCTGACGATTGTCGGGGTATCACCAGTAGTGCTGCCCGAGGGAATACTGTTCGGTACGTATTGAGGTGTCGTACCACCGCCGAAAATTAACGATGTCGATCGCCGCGAAAAGATGTTGGTAGTATAAGAGGTGCGATTGGGGTCTGTCGCAATCCACGGATCGGTAAAGCTCAGATCGCCCAGGAAGCCGGTGGTACCGAGTTGGAGATTCGCCCCGATCGTTTGGGCATTACCGCCGACGTTCAGCTGGTTGTAGCCGACACTTGCAAATAGACCATTGGCGGAACTCAGACCGCCCCCAGCGACGATCGAGGAGGTCTTTTTCTCGACGACGTTAAATTGGAGGACGACTTTGGCCGGATCGGTACCAGGCGCAAATGATACCCGCACGTCATCGAAGATGCCCAAACCATAAATCCGTTGGAGATCTTTTTGGATCGTCTGGCGATTGAAGATTTTGCCCGGTTTTAATTCGGCTTCGCGAGTGACGATAAAGGGTCGCGTTAGTCCCTTGAAGGGCTGCTGCTTGTCATCGACTAGCGAACCCTCTTTATTAATAAATCGGACTTGGACATCTTCGATCAGCCCTTCAGCGATCACTAGCACCAACTTACCGTCACTAGTGGGTTCTTTGACCTCGACTACTTGTGCCAGGTTATAACCCTGCTTTTGATAGAGGGCATTCAACTGCACGATCGCGGCTTGAACTTCGACGGAATTTAATGGTTTCCCATACTGATTTTGAAATAGAGCATCAATGTCTGCTTGCTTGAGGACAGTGCTACTATTAGCGGGCAAAGTTTGGATTTGAACTTGCTGCAAGGCACCATAAGGTGTAACCAAGACACTGAGTTTGACACCTTTATTCGTATCTTCAGGGACGATCTCAACTGTCGAGAACGCACCTAGAGCGCGGACGGCATTGAGATTCTGCTCTAGTTGTTCTCGCGTCGTCGGTTGTCCGGTTTTCACCGTCAGCACTTGGCGAATTTTAGATTCTAGCTCTGGTGCTAATGTGCCCGTAGGGCTTTTGACGACGATGTCTGAGACTAATACTTGTTTTTGGTTGGCGGCTGGCGTGGTAGGTGTCTGGCTGGTGGGAGTGGTAGCGGCTGGTTTTTTGCTAGGCTGTTGGCGAGGGACGATCTTTTTCTTGCGAGTTTTGCGATTAGCTGCTACCAAATCCTTGGCGGTGGGGATATCTGCCACATTCTGCGCCGCCGAGACAGCGATCGGTTTGCGTTCGACGATCGAGTTAAGCAAACTTGGCTGCGCTACCAATCGCCCGATTTGAGTCGAATCAGCATGAGCGGGGGCGAGGTTGGCAACTTGGGCGATTGTCGCAATCGAAGTAACTAACAGTAATCTAAATTTTAATTTCATGTGCTATGTATAGTAAATAGTAGTTGACAGCCGCTCGATCGAATAGACATGGATCGCTGTCTACACCTCGATCTGGATCCGCCGAACGCTACTCCTGGACTCCTAAAACTCTGGCCAAAACTTGTTGGTAAGCATCTTCAATCTTACCGAGATCGCGGCGAAACCGATCTTTATCTAAGACTCGTAAATTGGGATCGGGTTCCCCAGTCAGCCACAACCGACAGCTATCGGGGCTGATTTCATCAGCCAGCAAAATCTGCTGGTGCTTGTCGATGCCAAATTCGATTTTGAAGTCAACTAGTGTAATTCCACACAGTTGGAAAAAGTGGATCAGAATATCATTAATCTGACGCGCTTTGGCTATGAGGATGTCTGCTCGCTCGGCTGTCGTTAACTCCATCAACAACAATCGATCGCGTGTCAGTAGCGGATCGCCCAAACTATCGTTTTTATAATAGAACTCAACTAACGGCTCTGGCAAGACCGTCCCCAGCACGATCCCCGTTTGTTGACACAAACTGCCCGCTGCAATATTGCGGACGACGACTTCGATCGGGATAATCTCGACGGCCTTGACGCGCATTTCATTAGTTGCCGGACAGTCGATAAAATGGGTGGCAATCCCCTGTGCGGCGATCGCGCGAAATAAATGGGCGGCAATTTGACAGTTGATTTCCCCTTTGCCAACGATCGTTCCCCGCTTTTGGGCATTAAACGCCGTCGCATCATCTTTAAAGTAAGCCAGCAAGATCTCTGGATCGTCTGTCGCGTAGAGAATTTTGGCTTTACCTTCGTAAATCTGCGGATGACGATTCATGCTCAAATAGTTACAATTAGAGGGGTTAACACTAGATATTAGCTGAAAATTGGTAGCAGTTACCAAGTATTCGTCGTTAACAGTCGTGCGGTAGTGCGCTAAACCGGACTAGCCGCGCACGATCTCGTCGCCAAATAAAGTTAGTACGGGCACAGATTCCCAGAATTATTGTCTTTTAGAATAGCGACGTGAGTGTTAATATCTCGGATACACTACAGGTGCGATCGTCTTTCAGCACGTCTACATAGAAGATGTTTAGTTGTTAGCTACAGCGGCTCGATCGGGTGGTATAAAAACACACTCGAACTTCGCAATTTAATAGTCCATTCCCATAAATTAGGATGTAAGATTGATGTCAAAACAGAGCGATTTCTTTTTGTATCAAAACAACCGCTATAACGGTGAGTTTAAACCTGAAAACCTAGTTTTCAACAGCAACCTACAAGAATTCACTCAGAAAGTTAGCTATATTTGTAGCCTGGAAACTGCGGGTAAGCTTACGCCCGAAGAATCTTACAAGCAGATTAAGCGTCTGTGGAAAGATCTCAAACGTACCAAAAAACAGCTCGGTATTGGCGTCCAAAATAGTACCGATGGTAATGATGAATTAGATGCCGAGTAGATAGATTCAGCCGGTTGCAGAGTGCATGGCGACCACTTGTCGATAATACTGTTGCAACTGTCGCGTCGCTGCCGCCCAACCCCAGCGTTCGGCTTCCGAGCGAGCATTGTCACGAAGCTGGCGACTGGCTACTGGATCGGCCAATAGCTTGCGAGTAGCGTCGATCGAACCTTGCGGTGCTTCAGGGTCGAACAGATAACCATTTTGACCATCGGTGACGATATCGGGAATGCCACCCGCCCGAGCGGCAATAACCGGACAGCCAGCAGCCATCGCTTCGAGTAAGACTAATCCCAATGTCTCCGTCCGCGAGGGAAAAATAAACGCATCGGCGACTGCATAAGCCGCCGCCAAGTCTTCACCGCCCAGATAACCGACAAAATGTGTCGGCGTACCGGCAAAATAACTTTCCAAATAAGCGCGATGCGGCCCATCGCCGACGAGGGCGAGTCTCGTCCCCGGGAGTGCTGCCAAAACCGGCTTAATCTGCTCGATATCCTTTTCTGCTCCCAGTCTACCCACGTACAACAGCAAGCGGCTGTTCGGTTCTCCAGCGGTCAAATAGTCCCGCATCGCCGCAGTGGCTTTACTCGGATGAAAAGTCTCCGTATCCACCCCCCGCTGCCACAATTGCACGCGCTCGATCCCATGCGCGCCCAACTCCTCTACCATCGCGCTTGAAGTACACAGATTTAATTCCGCCTGATTGTGCGCACCTTTTAATAATTCCCACAACAATCCTTCAAAAATGCCCAAGCCATAGCGATCGAGATATTTGGGTAAATGGGTATGATACGAGGCCAGCAGCGGGATCTGACTGGATTTAGCATAAAAAATTCCGGCTAGTCCCAAGACTGCTGGATTGACCACATGAATCAGATCTGGCTGAAATTTGGCCAGTTGGTAGCCGATTTCTGGACGGGGAAATGCTAGCTTTAATTCGGGATAAAGCGGAAATGCAAAGGCAGAAAGTCCGCAAATCCGCGCGCCGCAGTAAGATTGCAAGCCGCCTTCGGGACAGAAGACTAAGACTTCATCGCCCTGTCGCTGAAGTTGTTCGATCGTCTGTTTGAGTCGAGTGACAATCCCATCGACTTTTGGTAAAAAAGTTTCGGTGAATAGAGCAATACGCATCGTTTGGCTAGAGATCCACAATCTCGATCGCTTGGTTAGGATCGCTCCTAAACTATGACTGACATGAGTATAACTGTCTTCGGTCGCCGATCTACGATTCGGGGAGTTGCTGTACCACCGTATGGGAGTTGGACTTACAGCAACATCCAATAGCGCGTATACATCGATCGACCGATCGGTGTATAATAACAAAGAATTACCTGGAGAGGTGTCCGAGTGGTTGATGGTGGCTGACTCGAAATCAGTTTTAGGGTTACACCTAACGGAGGTTCGAATCCTCTCCTCTCCGTATCTTGAGCTAGTTACTAAATATTTATATCCAAACCCCTAATTTATGTTACGGGGTTTGTATGTATGTGCGCATTACCTTTTACAGTGGTGCAAACAGACCGGGAATTTCGACCTACTAGCCGATGATTATTACCATTACTGCGCTTAAAGGTGGTGTCGGCAAGACAACCACGTCAATTCACCTGGCTGCTTATCTTCAAGACTATGCGCCAACATTACTGATTGATGCCGATCGCAACCGCTCGGCACTAGTCTGGTCGCGAGAGGACAAGCTAACCTTTACCGTAGCCTCTCAAGCTGGTGCCACGGCGATTATTAGTAAGTATACGCACATTATTACCGATACCCAAGCCCGTCCCGAACAAGACGAACTCAAGGATTTGGTGGCTGGCAGCGATTTGCTGATCGTTCCGACTACGCCCAACCATCTCGATATCGATACCACGATCAAAACTACCGAATTACTGGAAACTTGGGGCGCGAAATATAAAATCTTACTCACCCAAGTAGATTCCCGTACTAAGACCGGACGCGAGGCTAGAGCGATTCTTGAAGAAGCCAAATTACCACTATTTAAGGCCGAAATTCCGCTGTTGGTGGCTTTCGAGCGATCGTCCAGTCGTGGCGTGGTAGTGCGCGATTATCTCGACCCCCGCGCGCAGTTGGGCTGGGCTAAATACCAATCTGTCGGCAAAGAAGTATTGGGATAAAAACCTAAATTGGTGAATTATTGGGCAATTCATCGAAACTATTGCAACCATATCCCCGACTTCTCCAAGAAGTCGGGGATATGTCATAAATTCAACTATCAACTATCAACTATCGGCGTTGCTGGATTGAGGGATGAAGCGTAGACTTTGCCCTCACCCCGCCAGAGCCGCAGGATCTGGCGGGGTGAGGGCTTAATCATCC
>NZ_JANPGM010000121.1:0-3030 GCF_031423935.1 Chamaesiphon sp. VAR_69_metabat_338 | reverse complement strand
CTCCAGGAGCTAGCAATCGATAACTTTCGGTAAGGATAGTTTGAGCCACTGCTGGGGGCGTTTCATGAAACAACAATGCTGCGGTAATCGTATCGAAACTACCAGGTTCAAACTGGCTTAAGTCCGTCGCGGTACCATGCTGCCACCTAATCTCGACACCTGCCTCTTTCGATCGATCCTCCGCTACTGCCAACATATACGGAGACAAGTCCAAACCCGTCACGACAGCATCTGGGAAGGCTTGTTTGAGGGGAATAGTCATCGAACCCGTCCCACAGCCCAAATCGAGAATCCGCTGGGGTTGAGAGCGAACTTCACTAATTAAACCCTGGCGCACCCACGGCTCGTATGGTGGCAAGACATATTGGGTAATCGGATCGTAAGTAATCGCCGCCGTCTGCGTCAAATACCCACCCTCGATCCCATGATAGTTCTGAGTGTGATAGTACTCAGGATAGACAAACG
Organism: Chamaesiphon sp. VAR_69_metabat_338; assembly: GCF_031423935.1. Taxonomy (NCBI): domain Bacteria; kingdom Bacillati; phylum Cyanobacteriota; class Cyanophyceae; order Gomontiellales; family Chamaesiphonaceae; genus Chamaesiphon; species Chamaesiphon sp. VAR_69_metabat_338. Next base: position 2,565 of record NZ_JANPGM010000121.1, on the reverse strand, counting down.
CGGGTAATTGATACCGATCGATCGTCCCCTGCCAATCGATGCGATCTCGTACTGCCATCATCTGCTCTTTATCCAGCAATCTTTGAATTATCGGAGAGAGAAACTGCTCCCACAGAGTATCTTGACGAATCGCCATAATAATATTTACGCAGATTTACTTCAGAAACACCTTTTTATTATGATCTAAGATCTGGGGAGCTGAACGAGTATTCATGCCAATCACAGATTGGAACATAGCCAATCTCTTGATAAATATGGTTGGAAGTCGGATTTGCTGAATCTGTCAGCAGGAAACATCGATCGCAGCCCTCAGCCAGTAGCTTTTGGCTTAACGCGGCGACACAGGCAGTAGCATAACCTTTGCGGCGGTGAGCTGGTGGCGTGTAGACAGAACCAATTAGACCAACAGTTGGCGAACGCTGCCTGCCTGCTGCCAGTGAAACTGGAAGACCGTCTTCCCAAATATAAGTACTTTGGGTCTTTAATCGATTATCTACGATTCGATCGAGATCTTGACCCATTGTCTCCCCAATTTCAGCAATAAACGCAGGAATCCACTCCATCAATAAAGCGCGATCTCGTTCGGTTGCCAGTCTTAAATATCCAGAAATAGCTGCAACTGTTTGTACTGTCCCAATTTGGTGGATTTTATTAACGAACGATAGTTGATGAGATTGTCCGGTTAGTTTTTGCCATGCTTGCAAAAATGTTTCTACGTCAGGAACCAACCCCATTACTCCTGGCAATTGCTCTCGATCTAAATCTTGAGCGATTAAAGTTAATGCTTCGAGATTGCTGGCTTTAGACAGCAATAATTTGTATGGAGGTGTGCGGATTGCTGTTGCAACAATCTCATCATTAATCTCAACCACCGCTAGGTAAGGTGGATCTGGATAGCGATCTGAGTTACTTCGTAGTGTTTGCACAACACCCAACAACACGTTATTTTCAGCCTCATTTTGCAATAAATAATCCTGAGTTTTATCCCAAAATTTATCGATCGAATCAAACTTATGTAACCGCATGACTATCTCATTTCTAAATTTCCGTAAAATTCATAAAGCTTTTCGATCGCTTCGTGTAATATCTCGTATTCTTCCGCCACGTCAAAAGGGCTAGCAGTCCTTACCTTATATTTGTAATAGCAAGGAATCCAGTCTCAGCCAGCAATAATTCTAGTTTGGCATGAGGAAATTTGGTGTCCTTCTGGTTATTGCCCCGCAGACCAGAATAAAAGTCTTGCATTAGCGCGATAACGCTGTGGTATTTGACGATGCTAGCCACATAAAACTCATCTAACTTGATATCTCCTTCAATATGAATTCGCTCGATATTGCCGAGCAATCTAGACGTTAGTTCGGGCTGTTGCAAGCCTTCCTCGATCCCATATTTTTTCATTATCAGACGTTTGTCTAGCTCCGAACAGGCATCGTATGGATATCGAATTAGATGACGAAGATTATGGAGGACTTCTCCATAATCGTACAATGTATGGCGATCGAAGAAATATTCTTCATCTTTTGCCAATGCAAAGCTTTTGTCTAGTACCAGCCCAAAATCGGTTAGATATGCTCGATCTCCATCAGTCAGAATATTGTAAGAATGTGCATCGAAATGAACGATCTGCTTCGCTCGCAAAAAATCGATCGTTGTGCGAATATCGTCTAGAGATTGCTGAAGTTTGTGGGGGTTTTCTCGCAGCCATTCGTCTAGAACATGCGGGATATATTCGAGGAATAGCACCAATTCATAGCTGGCATTTGCTCTGTCTAATATATACTTGCTGATGTTTGCACTATTGCCCCAATATTTCACATAACTTTCGTGACGCTCCAGATTTATATCCTCCCGCTGTCCAGCAAACGGCACGACTCGATAATGATACATCAATGGGAAAGTGGCGATCGATCCAGCCAATACCCAATTGGTAGTCTTAATATGAGTGATGAGTTCGCGGAAGACTCCAAACCCAGCCGAGCCGACACCATAATTATAGTAAGTCGGCAATTCATACAGATTTTTGGTGGCGAATAAGTTTTCATATTCAAGGTTTGTCACCGGAATCCGTTTGACAAATACTTGTGATTGTCCCAGCACGATCGTCTGGTTTATCCCCCAACCCGTACTTAACTCGCGATCGTCAAACAGAGAACGCAATTGTGCATCATCTAATCGAGCAATTTGTGAACTGAGATCGAGGTATTTATGCCTTCTAATTTCTAGATTATTTCCAGTCATTTTCTCCCATTAGAGTTACTTTAGATCTAGATGGTGGGCAGTGCCCACCCTACATTTATCCAAAATTCAGAGTAGGGGAAATTCATGAATTGCCCCTACTCGAATTGTCCCTAACCCACATTTTTGGCTACTCAAACACCTTCTGAATAATCGGCTGGAGCGGATGTTCGATCGAGCCATCCCGAACGAAATTTTTGTAAGTATTAACCTCTATCGCCAGTAATTCTGCCTGATGTCGTTCGAGACTCAAAGCTTGCAAACAAGTATGAGACTCTCGCAGGTGTCCGATATCGGCTTCGAGCTGCTGAAGCTGCTGCTGGACGAAAG
>NZ_JANPGM010000120.1:0-1965 GCF_031423935.1 Chamaesiphon sp. VAR_69_metabat_338 | reverse complement strand
GTGGTCGCAATTCGCCGATCGGTAGTCTGTAAAATGTGGTTGTAATGTTCGCACAACTCTTTCTTGCGGGCGATCGAAATCTGACGCGGATCGGTGCCAGTCAAAGGCAAGCTACAACTAGTTTGAATAATCTCGATCGGTGCCAAAATTGTCTCATCCTCACCGATAATTCGCGCAGCGGCGATCGCTTCTTCGATGCGTTCGGCAAGTGTCTCTAGCCGATTGAAACTAGCAAACCCCCAGCCGCCTTTGTAGCAAGCGCGTACCTGTCCACCGATGGCGAGATCTTCACTGAGTGTTTCGACCCGATCTCCACGTACCAGAATATCGGTGCCTTCCGACTCTTCGAGTCTGATTGCCAAATAATCCACGCGACCGCGATAACGCTTAATGAGATCTGTCAGGCGGTTTTTGCTGTCTACGATTACGGAAGAAGGCATGAGGTGGAGGGTAGATGATAGGGGGGAGCGGGGAGCGGGGAGCGGGGAGCGACTGAAATCGCGCTGAGGTTCCCTCAGCGTGCGTTTCAGTCAAGACAGCGGGGAGCGGGGTAAGTGGATCTTCAATAAATTTAGCTAGGATTAAACACTAAGATAACTATCTAAACCCTATTCCCTATCCCCTATTCCCTAACTCCTAATGAATTACCATACGGCGATCGCGAGATACAATCAGTGGATGAATCAGAATCTATATGCCGTCTGTGAGTTAGTTCCAGAAGGCGATCTGCAGTTAGATCGCGGGGCTTTTTTTAAGTCGATTCAGGGTACGCTCAATCATATCCTGGTTGCCGACCAAATTTGGTTGGGTAGATTTACCAAACAACCATTTACAGCCAAGCTCGATGAAGAACTGTATAGTAATTTTAGCGAGTTACGCGCCCAACGGGAACTACTCGATCGGACAATTATCGATTGGGCGCACAATTTGACTCCGGCATGGCTCGAAGCGCAACTTCACTACACTAATAGTTCGGGGGTGACGCGGACGCTGCAGCACTGGCTACTAGTAACGCACATGTTCAACCATCAAACCCACCATCGAGGCCAGTTAACTACTCTGCTCAACCAAATGGGCTACAATCCTGGCGTGACGGATTTACCTGCGATGCCGGAGTTTCAGATGAGCGGGGAGCGGGGGGCGGGGAGCGGGGGATAATGGGTTACGACAAACATATTGAGGCTGATGATAACTAGGCTCGTCCGCGAAATTGAAACTAATGGATTTACAATTGTCGATCGCTATCTCGATGCAGGCTCGATCTCCGGTCTAATTCGAGATCTTAGCGTTCTAGATGACACTTGCGATCGAGCTGGAGTCAGAAATCTCTTAGAATTAGCCCCAAATGTCCGCAATTTGGCTCGCAGTAAGCAAATCCTCGCTTTAGTAGCACCAATTTTAGGCGATCGCGCACGACTAGTCAGAGGAATATTTTTTGACAAACAGCCTGGGGTGAATTGGAAAGTTCCTTGGCATCAGGATCTCACCATTGCGGTCAAACAGCGGCTGGATATACCCGATTATCATCCGTGGTCGGTCAAAGCAGCTATTCCGCATGTGCGTCCGCCAGTGGCGATTTTAGAGCAAATGCTGACAGTGAGAATCCATCTCGACCGCACGGATGAATCTAATGGAGCTTTGAAAGTGATTCCTGGTTCGCACTGTCATGGTAAGTTGACAGATGTAGAGATCGATCGCCAGAAACGAACTACCGAGCCTATTTTTACCAATTGCGAGGCTGGGGGCATCTTGCTCATGCGACCATTATTGTTACATGCTTCATCAATGGGGACTTGGCAAAGTCAACACGATGTAAATATACCCAGTCATCGGCGGGTCATCCATCTCGAATATACCAACGCTCGACTAGCTGACGGATTGGAGTGGTTTTACGAGTAAGCCTCATAAGTTCAGGTACCCATCCCATTCCCCCGCTCCCTGCAAGATCGACACCGATCGATAAAA
>NZ_JANPGM010000119.1:0-4242 GCF_031423935.1 Chamaesiphon sp. VAR_69_metabat_338 | reverse complement strand
AGTCTTTCGAGAGCATCGAGAACATCGAGGTGTTATTTTACTTAGGCTTGAGAATGAAAGCTCTACTAACAAAATCGCACTTTTACAAAGGTTATTAGCAGAATATCCCGAACAGCTATCCGACAATTTTATTATGGTGACAGAAAAACTAGTTCGATTTGCGCGATCGCGTTCATAGAGGAGAATAAGCGATACAAGCCAGAATGTCTTCTGTTTCGAGCTGGGGATAGTCTTCGAGAATCTCTGTCATACTTGCACCACTAGCCAAAAAGTCGAGAATTAACGACACCCAAATGCGATGTCCCTTAATACAGGGTTTACCAACGCAGATATTAGGATCGTTGGCGAAGCCTACCGGAGGTAATCGATCTCCGTGACAAAAGTTGCGAACTACTCATAGTGTGACTGGCTCCAATACTTCCATAAATCGATGCTACCAGCTATTCTGAATTGTTGTCTAATTCTCAGCACGAGAGATCGAGATCGGCAAAAATCACTCAAACTGCTGTTGAATATCTAGATTGAGAGCCTGATGTATTTGGAGATTTTCAGTTCGATCGGTCGTAACTTCAATTATTGCACTGCGATGATTATCTACTGCTTGCTGATAAGTATGAATAAATTCATCAGAGTTTTGGGGATGATAGTAGTCTAATTTAAACATTGCTGCTGCATGTTGGAAATCTAAACCATGTGGCGTACCAAAATAAGTATCGAAAAGCTGAGTAGATTTAGCGATCGGTAAAAATGAGAAAATTCCGCCACCATCGTTGTTGATAATTACCACAATTACTGGTTGTGAATTGTGCCGTAATAATGCGAACGAATTCAAGTCATATAAGCTCGATAAATCTCCCACGATCGCCGTAACGGGAGACTGTAAACCGATCGCAAATCCAGTCGCTGAAGCGATCGCACCTTCAATCCCACTGGTACCGCGATTTGCACCGACTCGCAGACTTAATGACTGGGAATCTTCTGCAATTGCACCGATACCAAACATATCTAAATCGCGAATCGGCATACTATTCGATACCCACAAGCCATGTTGACTGGGGATGAGTTCGGAAATAGTGCGAGCGATGAGTGGTTCGGTTAATTTGGAGGTTTTTAAAAAATTAGCGGCTGTAACGCCGATTCTATCTGAAGCAGCTCGTAATTTCTGCACCCATATTGATGGGGAGAACTGCGGTAACTGCTCGCATAATCGATCGCACAGATAGGCGATGTCAGATTCTATCCTCAAGGAAACTAGATGGTTGGGATCGTAACGATCGGGATTATCGGCGATCGCAATATAATTTTTCGGTGGATGTTTCTCGATCCATTTAAACCACTGTGCTGAGACAATTCTGGTACCGATTTGAACGATCGTCTCGATCTGTTCTAGCTCTACTACGATATCTGTTAGTAATAATCGATCGAAGTAATGGATTAAATTCGGCAAATCTTGACGCAATCTCAACCCCGACTGAATATCGGCAAATACCGCCCAATTTAACCGCGCTGCTAATTTTACTACTGCCTGAATTTCTGCTGTAGATTTTAACTGTCCGACAAATAGGATACCTCTAGCGGTGGAGGCGAGCGTGTCAACAAGCGACTGAATTTCGGCAGTAGCCGGAATAGTTAATTTAGCTGCATAACGCGTGTATGCCGTTGGCGGAGCCTCTCCTACGGAGAATCGACTTTCGCTCCACTTTAACAAACTCTCAGGTACTTCTACCGGCGAATCCGTAGGTGCTAAGGGTTCTCGAAACATGCAATTGAGATGCACGACACCGCCTGGAGCTTGTCGCGATTTAGATACCGCTAGATCGATCGTCGTCAGCACCACATTGGGGTTAATTTCGGCTGTAGGGCAAGGTAAATCGAATTGCCAGACTGGATAATCTCCATACAAATTTACCTGGTTAATCGTCTGATTTGCCCCCGTCTGGCGTAGTTCTGGCGGTCGATCGCTAGATAAAATAATCAGGGGAATATTATCGATCGCGGCTTCAATAACTGCGGGAAAATAATTCGCGGCTGCCGTACCAGATGTACAAATTAACACCGCTGGATTTCCCGTCGCGCGCGCGTACCCGATCGCATGGAAAGCCGCAGCGCGTTCGTCTAGACAAATAATTTTGCTTGCTCGGGCATTTTGAGCGACAGCTACAGTTAATGGAGTCGATCGAGAACCGGGTGAAATGACAAAATAATTAACGCCATTTCTGAGTAATTCTTCGACGATTAAATAGCCCCATAACTGATTCATGCTGTTAGTAGTTCGCCTAATTCTAGCTGTGACGATCGCTCGATCGTGTAAGTTCGATCTCAGACTACTAATTTTACCGCTAATCTAATTTGACGACCATCTTGCCGATATTCTGACCTTCAAATAGACCGAGAAAGGCGTCTACGGCTCGATCGATGCCGGTGACTACCGTTTCTTTGTTTTGCAATTTACCGGCCTGGAAATAGCCACCGACTTCGCGTTGGAAGTCATCGATGAGATGGATCGAATCGCTGACGATTAATCCCTTCATCGTCAAGCGTTTGGTCGTAATATTGAACAGATTACTCGGCCCAGGGGTAGGTTTGTCAGCGTTGTAGCCAGAGATGCCCCCACAGGCGATAATCCGCCCGTAGTTACGCAGTACCGCCAGTGCGGCTTCGAGACTTTCGCCGCCGACATTATCGAAATAGACGTCGATGCCGTCTGGGGCTGCTTGCTGAAGCTGTTCGAGTACGGGTGCATCTTTGTAATTAAACACGCAGTCGAACCCACATTCATTTTTGAGAAAGTCAATTTTTTCAGCCGTACCCGCCGAGCCGATAACGTGACACCCGCGCAATTTTGCCAATTGTCCGGCGACATTACCGACAGCACCAGCGGCACCGGAGATGAATATAACATCGCCAGCTTGGACATCGACTAGATTCAAACCTGCCCAAGCAGTCAAGCCTGTCGCACCGAGCAAGCCGAGATAAATCGAGAGCGGTTGAATTTCGCGGTTGACTGGGTGCAATGCTTGCGGTTCGGCAATAAAGTACTCGCGCCAACCTAAGCTAGAGGTGACGATATCGCCGGATTTAAAGCCCTCCGCGCGGGATTCGACTACTTCACCGACGGCACTACCTTCGAGTGGTTTGCCTAGTTGAAATGGCGGTACGTAAGATTTGACATCGTTCATCCGACCCCGCATGTAGGGATCTACCGACATGTAGAGATTGCGGACGAGGATGCGATCGTCAGGCAATGGTGGTAATTTATTTTCTACCAGGTTAAAGTTGGCTGCGGTGGGCATTCCATTTGGACGCGAGGCTAGCTGAATTTCGCGACTGACGATCTCGGTCATAATTGGCTCCTAGTTGCTGAGGGCGTTGCTGGATTGAGTATGAGCGGGGAGTGGGAGGAAGAGATATAAAAACTGAAAATCACACCTACAATTAGCAACGCCTTGCTAAGAATCTAATCGGCTAGTCGAGCATAATTAGGCGCGAACTGCGGTTTTAATTGCCGATTGAGCGGTGGCGATCGCTCGATCGCGTGCTTCATCGCCCATGCTGAGACTATCGGCATGAATGAACTCTACGTCGGTGATGCCCATGAAGCCAAAAATGAGCTGGAGATAGGGGGTTTGCATGTCGTAGCTATGACCGGGGCTGCCGTGGGGATAGGCACCGCTACTGGCTGTAATAATCGTTATTTTCTTGCCGTGGACTAGTCCTTTGTAGCCGTTGGCATCCACAGCAAATGTCCGTCCGACGCGGGTAATTTGGTCGATGTAGGCTTTAAAATTGGCGGGAATGCTGAAGTTGTACATCGGAACCCCAAAGACATAGCGATCGGCTGCTAGAAATTCATCGACTAGCTCGTTGGATAATTGGATGGCTTGGGTTTGGGCGGGGGTGTGTTGTTCGGGGGCGGAATAAGCGGCGGCAATCCAGTCTTCGTCTACAAAGGGGATCGGATGATGTCCGAGATCGCGATAGGTGACGGTATCGCCAGGATGAGCGGTTTTCCAGTCGGTAATGAATTCTTGGGTGAGGGTGCGGGAGATCGATCGATCTTGGCGCGGGCTAGCATCGATGTGCAGGATATGGGTCATGGATTTTTTCTAGTTGTGGTTGGTAAGGATGTGCTCTGATGCAGTGTTTCTGACCCGCGCTGAGAGGGTGTTTGAAAAGTTACTTTTAATACGCCTAATTGGTGGAGATCCCCCTAAATCCCCCTTAAAAAGGGGGACTTTAATC
>NZ_JANPGM010000118.1:0-1571 GCF_031423935.1 Chamaesiphon sp. VAR_69_metabat_338 | reverse complement strand
TGATAATGCCCTGGAATTATTGACTCTTTCCGGTCGGAGTTTGCCTCATGCAATGATGATGATGGTGCCCGAACCTTGGACGGCGCATGAGTCGATGAGCGCGGCGAAGAAAGCGTTTTATGAGTATCATTCCTGCTTGATGGAGCCGTGGGATGGCCCAGCTTCGATCGCCTTTACTGATGGTAGCTCGATCGGGGCGGTACTCGATCGGAATGGATTGCGCCCAGGACGTTATTATGTGACGACTGACGATCTGGTGATTATGGCATCGGAAGCGGGTGTGCTGACGATTCCGCCGGAGCAGGTGGTGGCGAAGGGACGGTTGGAGCCAGGGAAGATGTTCATGGTGGATACCGTCGCTGGGCGGATTGTGAGCGATGAGGAAATCAAGCACGAGATTACCAGCGCACATCCTTATCAAGCGTGGTTGGACGAGCATTTAGTCAGGTTAGAGAGCATTTCTAGTCCCTCGCTGCCCCTACCAAAAGAGGGTGATGAGTTGCTGAAGCGTCAAATGGCGTTTGGCTATACCTTTGAAGAGTTGCGGATGCTGATTACGCCGATGGCGCGGGATGGGGTGGAAGCGACTGGTTCGATGGGAACTGATACACCGTTGGCGGTGTTGTCCGATCGACCAAAGTTGCTCTACGATTATTTCCAACAACTATTTGCTCAAGTAACTAATCCCCCGATCGATTCAATTCGCGAAGAAATCATCACTTCTGCCCAAACAACGATCGGCTCGGAGCGGAATTTACTCAAACCAGAACCCGAAAGTTGTCATTTAATCGCGTTGAAATCGCCGATTTTAAGTGATGCTGAATTGGCAAAATTAAAGCACTTAAATGAAGGTGGATTTAGTTCGGTGACAATCCCGATGTTGTTCGATCCTAAAGCTGGAATCAAGGGATTAGAAGCCGCATTAGATGTCATTTTTGCGGCGGCAGACAAAGCGATCGAGTCTGGTATCAGCATTCTAATTTTGAGCGATCGAGGTGTTAATCCGGAAACTGCTCCAATCCCTGCACTATTAGCGATTGCTGGCTTGCATCATCATCTGATTCGCACGGGTACTCGTACCCGCGTTGGACTGGTATTAGAATCCGGCGAACCCCGTGAAGTTCATCACTTTGCAACGTTGATTGGTTATGGTTGTGGGGCGATTAATCCTTACTTGGCATTTGAAACGATCGAAGATTTAATCAATCAAAAAATCTTACTCGATGTCGATTATCCAACTGCTGTTAAAAACTACATTAAAGCGGCAACAAAAGGCGTAACTAAAGTTGCTTCCAAAATCGGAATTTCGACAATTCAAAGTTATCGCGGTGCCCAGATTTTTGAAGCTGTCGGCTTGAATCAAGTTACGATCGATAAATACTTTACCCGCACCGCATCGCGAATTGAAGGTGCTGATGTCGGCGTAATTACTCAAGAAACCATTACTCGCCACACCCACGCTTTCCCCGATCGACCAGCCAAAGGTGCGACACTAGATGTCGGCGGCGATTATCAGTGGCGCAAAGATGGTGAAGAACACCTATTCAGCCCCGAAAGCATTCACCTATTAC
>NZ_JANPGM010000117.1:0-9735 GCF_031423935.1 Chamaesiphon sp. VAR_69_metabat_338 | reverse complement strand
CAACTGGTGACGGTGGTGGCGATGATGCCGATGCTGGTACGCCGCCTGGTGGTGGTACGACTGGTGGTGGCGATGATGTCATCGATGCAGAATTCTCTGAGACTAAATAGTCATCCTTATTAACCAAACCGGCTTCTTGCGAGAAGCCGGTTTTTTTTGGCTCGATCGTAAATATCGATTCAGAATGGTGAATACTAAGCTCAGTCACTCCCAACTCCCAACTCTCTACCCCTAATCCCTAGATCGATGAACTTATTTGATGAAATCACTCCGGCAACGCCCGATAAAGTGAATCTGTACGCCCCATACTTTATGAAATCTATGGCCAAACGCAATGTTTTGCCAAAAGCGATCGCGCTCTATCATAAAGGCGGACTCGGCGGTCATCGATCGATCGAAGGTGGCGAAAAAATTCCTTACGTCATCAATTGGGCCGTCCAGAACCTCCCTGGCGATCTCACCAGATGTACGATGATGTTTGATGATAATTCCGACCTCACCTACGAGATCAATTTGATGAATTCCGAGTTAATCGGTTATCTCATTGACTGGCTAATTAACATCCGCGATACCAATAATCCAGACTTTCCTCAGTATTTCTATCACAAACTGATGAAAATGGAAGAATAACTCCAGCCGAGCCTCAGTAAGCACGCAATCTAGCATTGCGACTAGTATGGAAACCCGCTCGATCGAGCTTGGAGCTGCCAATTATCCTAACTTTTGGCAGTACTTTTGCTATAAACTGATGGAAATAGCATCATCAAGCCCACTTGGCTGCAACGGTAAGCCAGACACCAACTAGTGCTGCGCATCGGGAACAGCCAGGAACATCTCGATCCCTAATTTTAGTCATTGCAATCGCGGGCAACCCAGATTAGGCGATCGATAAAGATCGAGTTAATCGAGCTTTTGTCACTCGCTGAATCCAAGATCGATTTTAATCTACCAATCTTGTCTGTTCCCAAACCAGATCGAATCGATCTGGAGATCGTCTGCTAGGGCTGGTTGCCGATGGGTACTACTGATTATTGAGTTACATCGTTATAAATGACTGAGGGTAAGTGCGTAGGGATGGACATGAAATACTTGCTGGTGGCTTCGACGGAAGCATGTAGTGGCAAATCGGCAGCAATTTTGGGCGTTGCCGCTCGATTACAGGAAAAAGGGATTGAGATTGCTTACGCGCAACCAGTAGTGACTAGGAGTACTCCCGATCGCGTCGCTGCGGAGCCGCTAATTGCCGCCCAACCATCAGCAACGACGATCGCTAGCGACATCCAACTAATGGCCGAAGCACTAGCTTTACCCACAGATCGATTGGGGCAGCCAGTGTTGGTACTCGATGCAGCAAGCACGATCGACAGGCTTAATGGTACCGATGTCCGCAACTATGCCCAATTACTCCAGGAAAATGTCCGGCTTCCCGGACAGTTAGTCATTCTCGAAGGTGGAGCCAATCTCCATGAAGGGAGTTTATTCGGTTTGTCAACTGCCCAGGTAGCCGCCGATCTCGATGCCGGAGTATTGCTGGTCAATCGTTATCATCCCCTCTCTAGCATCGATCTGCTCTTATCGGCGCAGCAGCAGCTTGGGAGTCGGCTCTTGGGGTGCATCATCAATGACGTGCCGCGCGATCGGGTAGAGGCCGTCCAGGACACGTTGGTGCCCTTTCTCGAAGGTGCTGGGATCCCCGTCTTTGGGGTAGTGCATCGCAATGGCTTATTGCGGAGTGTGACGGTCAAGCAACTCGTCGAAAAACTCGATGCGGAAATTTTGTGTCGTCCCGACAAGCTGGATCTGATGGTCGAGAGCCTGTCGATCGGGGCGATGAATGTCAACTCGGCTTTAGAATATTTTCGACGGGGCAATAACATGGCCGTCGTCACTGGTGGAGATCGCGCTGACATTCAACTAGCCGCGCTAGAAACCTCTACACAGTGCTTGATTTTGACCGGACGTTTAGCACCGCAAACTTTTATCGTCTGCCGCGCTGAAGACCTAGAAATCCCCATTCTCTCGGTAGATTTGGATACGCTCACCACTGTCGAAATCATCGATCGCGCCTTCGGTCAAGTCCGACTCCAAGAAACCATCAAAATCAATTGCGCCCGCGAGCTATTTGGCAACCACTGCGAGATCGATCGCCTGATCTCACTCTTAGGCGTCGGTTAGGGAGACTAGGGGACAGGGGAGTGGGAGATATAAGGACGCCTGTATCCAAACTCTCTATCCACTCTTCTCTACCCTCTACCCTCTACCCTCTACCCAAAACCTAATTCTCCTCATTCAACCAATCCAACTCGATAGTCGTTGTAGAAGGAAGTGAGGCACTTTCTTCCAAACTTCTATTGGTGGAGCGATTGCGGATGGCACTCAGTCGTTTGATGACTTGTTGCGGATCGGAATTGGACTTGAGCGTGTACAACAGATTTTGGGAACTACAATCAGTGTTGACTTTGGTCGTCGCACAGATGACGGGCAGATTATTGAGCACCCCAGCGGTAATGTATTTTAACTGGCCGCTACGATACATCGATTGAAACCTCGCCGAGACTTGGCGGCAGCGAACTTGTGGGGTAAATCCTGACTCGCTGAGGTCTTCCGATCGCCAAATCACGATCGGGATATCACCTTTTTTGGTTCTAGCCACAGTTGCGGGAATACCGTCGGCTTTGCCACAGACAAAGTTGGTAGTAGCAGTCAACGCCTGACTGGATTCGGCAAAGAAGCTGCTACTGCCAGCCATAGTGACGATCGTGACCAGGGTAGCGATTTTTAATAATTTCATATTATATTCTTCGATCGATTACTAAATAACAGAAACACTATCTTATCCCAATGTTCCGAATGGGTTGGGAAGATGAATCGACCGATTCACCCAGTAGATAATCGATAAATTGCCGCGCGGTGCGCCCAGATCGCCCATTGTGTCGTGTTGCCCATTGTAAAGCACGTTTTTCGAGGTCGTCACGATCGATCGGCAATTGTGCTGAAGTTGCTAGATGATGGACGATTTCGAGATATTTCGGTTGGTCGGCGGGTTCAAATGTGAGTGTAATCCCAAAGCGATCGCTAAAGGATAATTTTTCTTGGACGGTATCCCACATCTGAATCTCGTCGGCATCTTGGGGTCTGGGTCGATCGGCGAAATATTCTCTGACCAAATGACGGCGATTGGACGTGGCGTAGACGACCACATTTGATGGTCTGGCGATAATGCTGCCTTCTAAAACTACTTTGAGGGCTTTAAATGCTTCATCATCAGCTTCAAAGGATAGATCGTCGATAAAAATGATAAATTTTTGGGGTAAATCGGTCAAGCGATCGAGGATCGTCGGTAAATTTATCATCGCCGATTTACTTACTTCTACCAGTCGCAGTTGGCTATCGGGGAAATAGTTTAATAAGCCTTTAATTAGGGATGATTTGCCAGTACCTTTGCCACCATACAACAAAATATTTAGGGCGGGCTTACCTGCGAGTAAAGATTTAGTATTCTGAATTAGGGCGTTTTTTTGGAGATCGTAACCAATTAGATCGTCGAGATGAATGCGATCTGGATGAGGGATGCCGATCGGTCGCTCTTGCCATCTAAAAGCGCGATATGTACCAAAAACACCAACTCCATGCTGTTGATAATATCGGGCCAGATCTGCAACTAACTCACCCCAGTTTTGACAGCGCAGGGCAGCGACGATCGCCGATTGATGCTTGTCAATACTGCATTCTAGCCAGCAGACGGGTCGGCCACCGATTTGCTCGACCCAGCTCGGGATATACTGTCCGCAGGTGTAGAGGATATATAAAGCTTCGAGATCTTGCCGCGCGGCAGTTAACAAAGTTGGTGATAACTGTTTTTGGCGTGATTCGATCGAGTTGTCAAATTCAATATTTTGGGCGATGAGGCTAAATGGATTTTCAGCTGCCAATAATTGCTCGATCGCATATTCTTCCCAACTACAATTTGCCGCTGCCAAAGCTTTGAAAAAACGTCCGTAGGCAGTCAGACAAATCAGGGCATTGCCCTGAGATCTGTCCCCATTGGCGATCGCTTGGAGTAATTCAATTAGCGCAATCCCGACTTCGCCAGCTAACACATCTTGATACAGTAGCAATCCGGCAACCGCTCGCTGCATCTGATGGAGTTCGGCAGTGTGTCGGTCTTGGTGGGAGGAATTCATAAATTAGGGGATAGGGGATAGAGGGTAGGGGATAGGGGATAGGGGATAGTGGATAGTGGATAGTGGATTAATTTAGTTTGGTTGCTTGGTTTTTTATATGATTTTAGTTGGGGTCGATCGGGGGTTTTTTTTAATTATGCGAAGGTAATATGGCGATCGCTAGCAACCGATCGCTAGTCGCTGTATCCTAGATGAGGTATTTATATGCGCTAAATTAACAATCGCTTTTTTATATATATGTCTGCCGATATTACTAATTCTAAGCAAACCATCCGCATCGCTTCGCGGAAAAGTCAACTGGCACTGGTGCAAACCCATTGGGTGCAAGCCGAGTTGCAGAAGCACTTTCCAGATCGCACCTTTGAAGTCGAGATGATGAGTACCCAAGGGGACAAAATTCTCGATGTGCCGCTGGCAAAAATCGGTGATAAAGGGTTGTTTACCAAAGAGTTGGAAGTCAAAATCTTGGATCGATCGGCAGATCTAGCCGTCCACTCACTCAAAGACCTCCCCACCAATTTACCAGAAGGTTTGATGCTCGGTTGTATTACCGAACGAGAAAACCCCGCCGATGCACTAGTTGTCAATGCCAAACACGCTGGCGCACAGCTTCAAACCCTGCCAGCAGGTGCGGTCATCGGTACCTCCTCACTGCGGCGATTAGCCCAGCTCCGCCATCATTTTCCCCACTTTGCATTCAAAGATGTGCGGGGAAATGTCAATACGCGCTTGGCGAAGTTGGATGCGGGTGAATACGATGCGCTGATTTTGGCCGCAGCGGGCTTACAACGCCTGGATTTTAGCGATCGCATTCACCAGCTCATTCCAGCTGAGTTGTCGCTCCATGCGGTCGGACAAGGGGCACTTGGGATCGAATGTCGGACGGAAGATCCGGAAGTTCTGGCGGTAATCCAATCCTTGCAGCATCAACCGACAGCCTACCGCTGCTATGCCGAACGCGCCTTTTTGCGAGAGTTAGAAGGTGGGTGCCAAGTACCGATCGGTGTGAATACGACGATCGATGGCGACAATCTCACCTTAGTCGGGATGGTATCGAGTCTCGACGGTCAACGTTTTGTCACCGACAAAATTACTGGTTTAGCCACCAACGCCGAACAAATTGGCAAAGATCTCGCGCATTTACTCCGCTCTCAGGGCGCGCAAACTATCCTTGACGAAATCTTTGAATTAGTCCGGCGCGACGGATTGAAGAAGGTGTTAGACGAGCAGACGAATGGTTGAAATAGTTGGGAGTTGGGAGTGATGGAGTGATGGAGTGATGGAGTGAATATGCCGACGGCATATCAGGGTAAGTGCGTCAGGTTTTCTTTGACGATAAACTTACTCTTCAATATCAATGAAAAAGGCGGCGCGAGCCGCAACTCCGTCACTCCCAACTCCCAACTCCGTCACTCCCAACTCCCAACTCCCCCTACCGCTTCCGCTGAAAAACCTTCAAATTCGCCAGCGCGCGCTGCTGATTGACAGGATCGCCTTGTAACCTAAATAACTCTGCGGCGATGCGTAAATCGGCGATCGCACCTTTGCAGTCGCCAAAGCGATGGCGGGCAAAGGCACGATTGTTGTAGGTAATTGCTTTGTCGGGCAAAATGCGGACGACTTGAGAGTAGTCGAGATAGGCACCCCAGTAGTCACGCATATTGACTTTGACGGCAGCGCGGTTGTTGTAAGCCAGCGCGTGATTAGGGTCGAGGCGAATTACTTCGGTATAATCGACGATCGCGGGGATATTTTGTGCGAGTTGGGCGTGCAAGATGCCGCGTTGGAGTCTAGCATCTAGATCTTCGGGATGTTGTTGTAGTGTCGCATCTAGGCTGGCAATGGTGGGTGGTGCGGTCGCCGCTTGGTTGGGAATGCTAGCTGGTTGTTCGGTTGCAACTGGGGTGGAATCTGTGGGTGCGGCTGTAGCTACTACAGGCAGGGAAATCAGCGCGATCGCACTCACAAGACTAAGTTTAGAAAATAAAGATTTAATCATCGGCAGACAAGATCGAAACTAGAGACAATCTACAAGTTATTGTAGTAGGATTCCGGTATTCAATTCTACAGCCACTCCGCCGATCGACTTATACCATCGATCGCAAAAGCAGTTACAAATATAAGTAGGGACATTACCAAACTATTACCAGCCCATGACAGATCGGATCTTTTACATTTCACCACTGATTCGGATAACGTTGAGTCTGTTGTATCTTTCTTTGCTCATTCCGCTGCCTTTTTTGGCGACATTTACCCAAGCGGTAGTACCCGCCTGGTTGTTGTGGGTAGGCATTGGGTTGGGATTTATTGCTTTGCAAGGTGCTTTGAGTCAGCGAGTTGTCGTAGACGATCGCGAGATCGCAGTGAACTATCCCGCTTGGGTACCGACTTTTTTGATTAAAAGTTGGACGCTGGCTTGGAGCGATATTAAAGAATTAAAAATGCGAACGACCGGACAAGGAGGCGCGGTTTATTATTTAATCGATCGCCATGGTGCGGGATTTTTATTACCGATGCGAGTTGCTGGCTTCAATCGATTGGTACAGCTCATTCAAGCAGCAACATCGATCGATACCACCGATGTCTATCCCCTCGCCCAACCCTGGATGTATTTCGCTCTGCTCGTCCTGACTGGCTTTCTATTATTGACCGATACCTGGACAATTTGGACGGCGATCGATCTAGGCTAATAGTGGTTGTTTTAAAGAGCATTTATTAAGATCGATCGGAACTCAAGATTTAATTCTCTTCTATTCCCTTCGGTGCGTTACGCTTCGTGATAACACACCCTACAATATTCTATCCACTCCCCGCTCCCCGCCCTATACGATCGATAATTCTTATGGTTGACTCATTTGCCCAGTATTATCATCAGCGTACCAAGTACGATCCAGACACGATCGCCTCCAAGAGTCAGGGCTTGGACTGGAGCACCCAACCATTATCGTATAAAGAATATAAAATCGGCACTGTTTACGACCTCAAACCCTATTTACAATCGACTAAACAGGATAATGAGAGTTATTGGTGGCAGCGATTATCATTGTTTTTATTGTGCAGTTATGGGTTAACAGCGCGAATTAAAACTATGGGCGAGCCGATGTATTTGCGATCGGCACCATCGGCAGGGGGACTGTATCCAGCGGAGATTTATTTAGTGTCGAAAGGAACTAGTTTCTTACCGGCGGGACTATATAACTACCAAGTCAAAGATCATACCTTGATCCACTTTTGGGCGAATGATGTGTGGCAACACGTTCAAGGCGCGTGTTTTGGGCATCCAGCTTTAATGGTTGCCGATTTAGCGGCAATTACAACTGCGGTATTTTATCGATCGGCATGGCGATATCAAGATCGAGCTTATCGCCGCATCTTTTTAGATACCGGACACTTACTCGGAAATATCGAATTAGCTGGGGCGATGAATGGGTTTCGACCTTATTTTGTTGGCGGTTTTATCGATCGACAGATCGATGAATTGCTATATCTCAATCCAGAGCAAGAAGGGACTATTTGCGTTATTCCATTGGTAGATATCGACGCACATCCCGATGCGACAATCGCCGCTTTTCCAACGGCATTGCCTTCGCGAATCAACCTCGAATATGCAGATCTTCCCGATGGACAACTGTTGAAAAACTGTCATCAGATGACTGAAATTACTCAATTTAGACAGTTGCCAGCCAACACGTCAGATATCGATCCAGTTAAATTAGATGATAAGTATAATTTTCCGTTTTGTCTAAAGATTTCGACTCAAACTAACCCGATCGATTGGCAAGATAATATCCCTCTGGCTCGCTTAGAAAATACCATGCTCAAACGGCGATCGACGCGTGCCTATACGGGGGCAGAATTAACGATCGACGAACTCAAGCAGATTTTAGACTTTACTTATCATCCCCGTCACTATGCCGAGCAAAATTTAGATCCCAGTCCCGACTATTTCGATCTGAGTTTAATCGAAACATTTATCGCCGTGTCTGGCGTCCAAGGATTGGACGAAGGCTGTTATTACTATGCACCCAAAGCTCAAGAACTCCGCCAAATTCGTTTCAAAAACTTTCGTCAAGAGTTGCATTATCTCTGCTTGGGACAAGAACTAGGTCGCGATGCGGGGGCGGCAATTTTTCATACCGCAGATCTCAACATGGCGGTGCAAAAATATGGCGATCGCGCCTACCGTTATTTGCATTTAGATGCCGGACATTTAGGGCAAAGAATCAATCTAGCAGCAATTGGGCTAGAAGTTGGAGTCAGTGGGATTGCGGGCTTTTTTGACGATCGCGTTAATGAAGTATTGGGGATTCCTGAAGATGAAGCTGTGTTGTACATTACGACATTAGGCCGTCCCGCCTAACCGGAGCTAAAGTCGGCAGCTTTACGTCTAGATTTTGGAATGCATAATTGTTAATATCGATCGAAATCGGAGCTGAATCATGATGACTAAACTAACTAAAACTTGGGTTGCGGTAATTGGGGCAATTTTAGCGATCGGACTATTGCTACCACTGTTACCGGTATTGGCAAATACATCACCTGGCGCAACGCCCGTCAAGCCAGCAACAGTCAATCTGACTGGTACGATTAAAAAATTGGCTGTAGAGGGCACCTGTTATCAACTGGCGGCGGATAACGGTAAAAAATACGAATTGATGGGTAAATTCCCGAAAATTGATGGGACTAGAGTGCAAGTTAGTGGCGTCGCCAAGTCAGATATGGTGACTATTTGCCAAGTCGGACAGCCATTACAAGTTAAAACTGTAAAAGTTATTAAATAGATATTGCCACTAGCAACGTATGAGGACAGAAACCCGACTTCTTGAAGAAGTCGGGTTTCTAGCAGTCTCCCGTCACTTCTACTCCGGTTTGACTGTAACTATGCCATAGGCACTGGGCGATAGATATTGACGAGCGGCGAGTTGGAGCGTATTGGCATCGACCGCTTGAATCTGCTGGGGATAGTTGAGTGCGGGAGCCAGATCGCCGACTACCGATCGATAATAACCGTACAGATCGGCGCGATCGCTCGGAGTTTCCGTGCCAAAAATATAGCGATTGGCAACTTGACGGCGGATGCGACTGAGTTCGGCATCGGTAACGAGGGCAGTTTGGAGCTGGAAAATATGCTGGGTAATAATTTGCTCGACTTGGGCGAGATGTTCGCTTGGCAACTGGGCACTCAGATAGAATAAGCCCTGAATTCGGTTGCTCATATTACTCACGCTGATATTATTCACCAGTTGGCGTTCTTCACGTAGTTCCTTAACCAAGCGGGACGTGCGTCCGGAGCTGAGGATCGCGGCCAAGATATCGAGCGGGTAAGTTTCCGCCAACTGCATCAATCCAGGGACGCGCCACACCATAATCAATCTGGCTTGTTGCAAACTCGGATCGATGTGTTCTTTGCGGACGATCCGCGCAAAGGCAGGTTCGGGCGTGGGTTGAGCTTTTCTGCCGACAAATTCGGCGGTAGGGATACTCCCACTTTGGGAGGCAAAACCATCGGAGATGATATCGATTAACTCTTCAACGGGAAGATTGCCAACAG
>NZ_JANPGM010000116.1:0-2372 GCF_031423935.1 Chamaesiphon sp. VAR_69_metabat_338 | reverse complement strand
GGCGTACCCAGAGCCGACATATTATCTCTAATAAAATCCAACCGTTGCGAGTGTTGCTCGATGGCGATTGCCCGACATCGTGGATGCGATCGCAGCCATTCAAACCCGATCGAGCCACAGCCCGCACCGACATCCCATAATAATTCCCCTGGCAGCGGCGCAAGTGCGGCTAAAGTTATCGCGCGGACTTCGCGTTTAGTGAGCTGTCCGTCATGATGATACGCGCTATCGGGCAGTCCGGGCAGCCGATTTACAGGGGTTGTTTCGGCATCAATGCGGCAGTCAATCGCGATCGCATTCAGAGCGGCTACCTCCTGTTTAGAGAGCGATCTGGCTAGATCTGAAGTTATATTTTCGAGATCGCCACCGAGATGTTCTAATATTGTCATCTGACTATCGCCATAGCCCCGCTGAGTCAGTAAATCTGCCACAATTTGAGGCGTATCGGCACCCGCACTCAAGACTAATAATTTGGCATGGGGAGTTAGCAGCGCGGTCAAAAAATCTGGCGATCGCCCGCACAGGCTCACGGTTTCTACTGCCGTCAGCGACCAGCCCAAACGGGCGCAGGCGAGGCTAAAGGTGGATGGGGCGGGGATAATCGTCATTTCCGAGATCGGCACGTACCGCAGTAACGTCACCCCGATCCCATAACAGAGCGGATCGCCACTAGCCAGAATGCAGACGGGAGTACCGCGATATTTGAGAATCGAGGCGATCGCGTCTTCCAGCGGTGATGTCCACTCCAGTCGCTCCGAACGCTCGTCTTCTAACATCGCGAGATGACGTTTGCCGCCCACAATCAGCACCGCGCGATCGACCAATTCTCGCGCCAAGGGACTTAGTTCGACTAGTCCCCTCTCACCGATACCGACGATCGATAACCATTTCTGACGTTCGCTCAATGTTAACTTCCTGTCTGATATATAGACTAGCCCTAATGAAAATAGGGGAGCTAATCCTCGCGCGATCGAAATCCGCCGACTAATTCCGACGAGACATTAGCAATTGTACGAGTTGGAGCACAGAGTACAGAGCCGTCGCTACATACGTCAACGCCGCCGCATCTAAGACCTTTTTAGCTCCTCTATTTTCATCACCTTGCAAAATACCCAATTCATTAATTAATTTCAATGCGCGATTTGAAGCATCAAATTCCACTGGCAAAGTCACAATGTGAAATAACACCACTCCTAAAAATAGCACGATGCCAATGTTAATAAAGATCGTGCTGATACTACCCATTGCTGTCAGACCAAAACCCAACATAATCAGCACCGGCCCGATATTAGAACCCAGATTTGCGGCTGGCACTAATGCAGCGCGAATATTCATCGGCTTGTAGCCTTTGACATCTTGGAGGACATGACCGCACTCATGAGCGGCTACTGCCGCTGCTGCCAGTGATGTCGAACCATAGACGACTTCAGATAATCTGACAGCTTTGGCGCGGGGATCGTAATGGTCGGTGAGTTCGCCGGCGATCGGTTCTACCGAAACATTCTGGATGCCCATTTCTTGTAAAATCTTTTCGGCAACTTGTGCGCCCGTCATCCCCATCCGCGCATCCACCTGGGCGTATTTTTGATAGGTACCTTTGACTCGAAACTGCGCCCACATCATGAGCAACATTCCAGGTAATAGAAAAAGCAGATAAAACATATAAATTTCTTACCTAATTTTAGTTAACTAATGGCAATGCTCGCCCTTGGGCTGGATCTTACCATTTTTGGCGATCGGTGATTTAGGTTTGTAATTTAAGGCAATACAGTCCAGCCAATTGGGGCGATGTTCGATTCTCGTTTCGAGAGGCTCCGCCAACGAGCCACCGCTTAGTATCTGCTTGGGCGTTACGAAGATCGAGACTTGAGTCTCTACATCTCGATCGCGCACAGCCGAACATTGGCCGTCAGGGAGTACGAATATCGATCGATTTCCCGCTATCGATAGATTTTTGGAAATTATTAGTAGTTGTAAATCTGTCGATCGATAGATTGCCAATTGGCATTAAAGCAATCAGATTTTTGATAAACAATTTTATGTACTTGAATCAAAGAGTAGTGAGCTACTAATAAATATTTTGCATATAATTAAAGGATGTCAATCAAATAGACGGTGCCCCGATCGCTCGAACGATCGGAGCTGAAAACATGCTTTGCGAATAAGATGAAAGCTATCACATCTAATGGTGATGGCCAATTTAACCGAAGAAAACGGCAAGGCATCTCAGAGCATGCGACTAGCAGATTTCCATCTAAAAGTTAGTTTATTCGATCGACAACAGCCCGAATTTTAATTACTACAAAAAATGGCTAATATCTTAGAAACTGCCACTAAATCTGGCGACTTTACCACATTATTGAAAGCAATTA
>NZ_JANPGM010000115.1:0-1761 GCF_031423935.1 Chamaesiphon sp. VAR_69_metabat_338 | reverse complement strand
GCTTTTTTGTTTCAAACTATTTTCGATTTTGGGTTGCGATTGCAATTGCTGTTCCCAGGCGATCGCGTCGGCTAGAAAATCTAAATAATGCTCGTAGCGTTCCCACTCACCCCGCACGACACAATTGGGTTCGTCGCGATGAGTGCAGTTACTAAACTGGCAATTACCAGCAGCCAACCGCTGGCGAATTTCCGGAAAATAACCAGGTAATTCTGTCGCCGCACAAACCAGATCCGGTTGATTGAAACCTGGTGTATCGGCGATCGATCCACCCGTCGGGATCGGAAATAATTGAACGTGGCGAGTCGTATGTCGTCCGCGACTGAGTTTGCCCGAAACTGTTGCCACGCGGATATTTGAATCGGGAATTAAGGCATTCGTCAAACTCGATTTCCCCACACCAGAGTGTCCGGCAAAAACCGTAATTTGCCGATCGAGTTCAGTTTGCAATTCCTCGATCCCCAGCCCTGTTTCCACGCTAATGACGATCGGTTGATAGCCCCACTCACTCAACCTGTCGCACCATTCCTGTCGCTGGATATCGGTCACTAAATCGCTCTTATTCAAGCACAGGCTGACCTTTAACCCCGTCGATTCCGCCTTGACGAGAAATTTGCTCAACAGAAACGGATCGAGAGCGGGTTCGGCGAGAGCGAATACTAATAAGATCCGATCGGCATTCGCCACAGGCGGTCGATCGAGTAAACTATGACGGGGAAAGACATCAATTACGACCCCTTTTAAACCTTGCCAATCGACTTCATCGATCGTCACGCGATCGCCGACAATGGCACTAATCCCAATCTTTTGCAGCCGCGCGCGACGGGTACACAAGATGAGTTTTCCCCCTACTGTTGGCGTATCTGGATCGATCTGCACGTTACAGAAGTTGGCTTGAACGGCAATGACGGTACCCACTAATGGCAGGGGGGTACTATCGGCGGGGTCTAAATTTTGGGGCACTGAGAGTGTCGATCTGAATATAGTTCTACTATCTATGATAATTGTTTGAGCTAATATAAGGACAAGCCTTACCAGTGAACCCGATGGTTGCTAATTCTCTCTTCTGGACAACCGCAGATCTCGATGCCATGCCCGATGATGGTGGCTGGTTGCGCCACGAAATTATTGCAGGAGAACTATTTGTGACTCGCGCCCCTCATCTTCGCCATCAAAGTGCGGCAGGTCAGATTCAAGTTAAACTACAAAACTGGTCGGAAGAAACTGGATTAGGTCTTAGCGTTCAAACTCCAGGCTTAGTTTTCACCACGATCGATGCGGTGATTCCAGATGTGGTGTGGGCGAGTAAATCGCGAATAGAGCAAGGTATCGATGCAGCGGGACACTTTACGATCGCACCAGAATTGGTAGTAGAAATTCTCTCTTCAGGCGCACAAAACGAACAGCGTGATAAAAGTATCAAGCTGAAATTATACTCTCGTCATGGCGTGCAAGAATATTGGATCGTCAATTGGCAATTGCAAACTTTAGAAATCTATCGGCGCACGGATGCTCAATTGCAATTAGTAGCGACACTTTTGGCTGGTGATATGCTCACTTCGCCATTATTACCTGGTTTTAGTGCGGAGATCGATCGCATTTTTTCGTGAACTTCAAACGGTTAATTAGTGTCGGAACTGTGAGTAGAATGATTAACTGATAAACTTTGATTAAAAAATATATCTTATCATAGTCAATCATCAAATCATCATTAATCACAGTTCAGATGATTAATTTCCGAACTATGATTGGAATGATTAA
>NZ_JANPGM010000114.1:0-3416 GCF_031423935.1 Chamaesiphon sp. VAR_69_metabat_338 | reverse complement strand
TAACTATCGTACAAACCTGCCCAACTCCACTAGCAACCTGAAGATAGATTGATTTCAAGCCAAGGGAAAATACGATCTGCACGTTAATAGTGGGTGAGGGTGGGTTTGTACGATAGTTATCGTTACACCAACAATTAATAGCATAAACCCACCCCTACAGATTTTTCTTCGCTCGATGAATCAACCCTGCCCTTCAAAAGGGGGGAACCACCCATTAAAAACGTAGAAATTAGACCTTCCAAACATCCTCTTAGATATTCAATCAAAATAAATTTTTTAGTTAACATAGAAAAAGAGCGATAAATAACAGCAGCAATCGGTATTTTTCAGTGATTTAGTTTTGGTACCTAACACCAATGACATTAGAAAATTTAGGCCTACAGCAATGGCACACGATCCCAAAACAAGAAGCCGCTCGGTTGCTCCATAGCAATCTAGACGCGGGCTTAACCCTAGCAGAGGCAGACCGACGACATGCCCAATTTGGGGCAAATCAACTAGTTGCCAAGCCTGGGAAAAGTGCGTGGTTGCGATTTGTGCTCCAATTCAATCAACCATTACTGTATATCTTGCTAGCGGCTGGCGTCATCACCGCACTCCTGCAAGAATGGGTCGATTCTGGGGTGATCTTTGGCGTGACGACGATCAATGCCATCATCGGTTTCGTGCAGGAAGCTAGAGCCGAAAGCGCGATCGCGGCTCTAGCCAAGTCGGTAACTACCGAAACCACCCTGGTTAGGGACGGACAAACCCAGCGCGTGCCTGCCGATCGATTGGTACCAGGCGATCTAGTCCAACTGGCGGCAGGGGATAAAATTCCCGCCGATCTGCGACTGATCGAAGTCAGCAATCTCACGGTCGATGAGTCGGGGTTGACGGGCGAATCAGTGCCGATCCAGAAAGATACTCAGCCCCAGGAGACAGCCGCCGCTTTGGCCGAGCGCACTAGTATGGCCTATATGGGCAGTCTGGTGACTTCCGGCCAGGGGCAAGGGCTGGTTGTGGCGATCGCTAATGCTACCGAGATGGGGCGGATCTCTCAATTGATGGAACAGAGCGTAGATGTGGAAACCCCAATCGTCCGCAAGCTGGCCAAATTTAGCAAAAAGCTGCTCTACGTCGTGTTGGGACTGGCGGTACTCAATTTTTTAGTTGCCCTCCCGCAGAATGAGTCTTGGGTGGAGGTGTTTACTACCACCGTTGCCTTTGCGGTAGCCGCAATTCCCGAAGGCTTACCCGCAATCGTCACGATTACGTTGGCAATTGGGGTATCGCGTTTGGCTAGGCGCAATGCGATCGTCCGCAAGCTAGCAGCAGTGGAAACGTTGGGCAGTACCACGGTAATTTGTTCCGATAAAACCGGCACCCTCACCGAAAATCAGATGACGGTGCAGGCGATCTATGCGGGTCGCAACCTTTATACTGTCACCGGCGTCGGTTACGATCCGCAGGGGGAAATTTTACTCGACGATCGACCGATCGCGGCCCGCGATTTGCCCGCACTAAGTGCCTGTCTTCAAGCAGGACAACTGTGCAATGACGCTCATCTCCAAGCGCAAAACGGACATTACACGATCGTCGGCGATCCGACCGAGGGTGCCTTAATTGTCGTCGCCCACAAAGCCGGAATTAATGGCCAAGATTTAGCAGCCCAACTGCCCAGACTGGGTGTCATTCCGTTTGAGTCGCAGTTCCAATATATGGCGACAGTGCATCAAGCCGCTGGGCAGCAGTCGATCTATGTCAAAGGTTCGACCGAAGCCATCTTGCAGCGGTGCGATCGCTCCCTCGACGAGCGCGGACAACCAGTCGATCTCGATCGCGATCTCATCGCTCAAAAAGCGGATGATCTGGCGCGCCAAGGGCTGCGCGTCTTGGCCTTGGCCACTCAATCGCGACAGAATGCAACGCAATCGCTTTCCCATGCCGATCTCGATCGAGGACTAGTATTTCTAGGTCTGCAAGGAATGCTCGATCCGCCGCGACCGGCAGCAATTGCGGCTGTCCGCGCCTGCCAAGCAGCGGGAATTAAGGTCAAGATGATTACCGGCGACCACGTCCTCACCGCCACCGCGATCGCCAGGATGATGAAATTGAGTGGCGGCGAAGCAATTCAGTCGTATTCGGGACAAGAACTCAGCAAAATGGATGAACGGGGGTTTGCCACTGCTGCTAGTGACGGTAACGTCTTCGCGCGGGTGGCTCCCGAACAAAAATTGCGCCTCGTCGAAGCCCTCCAAGCCAAAGGCGAGATCGTAGCGATGACTGGAGATGGAGTTAACGATGCCCCCGCACTCAAGCAAGCCGATCTGGGGATTGCCATGGGTATCACCGGCACCGAAGTCTCCAAAGAAGCCGCCGCTATGATTCTGACCGACGATAACTTTGCCTCGATCGAAGCGGCGGTAGAAGAGGGACGCACGGTTTATCAAAATCTGCTCCGCGCGATCGCTTTTGCCCTCCCAGTCAATGGCGGCGAGGCTCTGACAATTTTAGTCGGCGTTCTGCTAGGTACGGCTTTACCGATCCTGCCGTTACAAATTCTGTGGATTAATATGGTCAGTGCCACCGCCCTGACAATTCCCCTCGCCTTTGAACCCAAGTCTACCGATGTGATGAAGTCGCCACCGCGCAATCCCAATCAGCCGTTACTAACGGCAAAGTTGCTGCGACGGATTATTATCATCTCGCTGTTTAACGTTATCGCCGTCTTTGGCTCCTTTGAATGGGCGCAGCAAACGACCAATAATCTCGCGCTCGCCCGGACGATAGCGGTGAATACCTTGATCTCCGCCGAAGCCTTTTATCTGTTGAGTATCACTCAGTTTGTGCCGTCACTATTTGCCAAACTCCGAGATCGGCGGCGGTCGATCGCGTTTGCACCCGCAATTGGGGTAGCCGCGATCGTCGTGTTGCAATGGTTGTTCGTGCAGTGGGGCGTGATGAATCAGTTGTTTCAGACAGTGCCCCTCAGTTTCGATCTCGCGGCCATCAGCGTTCTCGTCAGTCTGCCGATCGTGATTGTGGTCAAACTGCTCGATCGATTCAACCCGATCGATTAATAGGCACTGGCAAAATTTTCGCTCTAATTGTCGATCGAAACATCCATATCTAGTAGCAGTTGCCAAGCTTGAGAGGAAACACCCTTCAACAAGGGAGATTCTCATTCTGAGAGGCTACGCCAACGCCACGGCGCAGGCAATCCTCTGGGCGAAAATGGCGATTATCTGACTAGTTACCTGTGGCTCGAAGTACTGCAAAAAGATAGCCTACTCGAAATCCTGGCGAAGTTCCTCCATCTCGAAACCAAGGAAACCAAAATCCCCACAGCCAGCGGGATTAAATATCAGACTAAAGAAACCCTAATTTTCCCCGATCGATTGTCATACCGACCAGGCGGATGATTGCGGTTGGGC
>NZ_JANPGM010000113.1:0-2710 GCF_031423935.1 Chamaesiphon sp. VAR_69_metabat_338 | reverse complement strand
GATGGCTTTGATTTGGGCGAGGACTCGATCGGGATCGACTCCGGGCTGAACTTTAATTAGTCCCAAGGTGATTTGTCCGGAACTGCGATCGGGAAAAAAGCGCAGAAAAGTTTCGGGACTAGTGATGAGCGTTCCGTCTGTCGCAAATGAAGCACCGAGGGAAAACAGTCCGGTGACTTCGATCGTGCGACGTTGAACTTCCGTTTTCACAGCTTGTCCGGCGGCAACTTTGGTAACGACATCTGCGTATGTGCCTCGGCTCAAGCGATCGAACAAAAAGGTATCGGGTTGCTTGAGCTTATCGAGATTCCGATTGACTTCATCGATGGCAAACGCCGGTCGATCGAGACTTTGCCCTACCAGTGTAAGTTGAGTTTTGCGCCGAGTCTGCGGATTTTTCCACACGACCGTCGATATATACAGCGGTTCGGCAGATTGGACGCCAGGGATATCTTTAATTTGATAGAGCCGACGACGGGGTAAAGTATTGGCCAGATTTAAGTCCCGATATTGAGAGCTGCCGATGATGATATCGGCATCCATAGCGCGATTGAGCATGGTATTGCTATCGAACAATGCGGCTTGAATGCCGAGTTGAGCAAACATCAACAGATCGGCAAAGCCAATGCCAGCTAATGCGACCAGCAGCCGCGATTTACTTTTCTTGAGTTGCAGCCAGCCTAACGGAGTTCGATCGACAATTCCCTGCCAACTACGATGCTGCGCCGGGCGGACAGTAGACACATCTTGTGGCAATTCACGTAATCTCAATGTCATCCATCCCTCCTGTGACCTGTATATTTGTCAGTCCAGCTACCTGTCGAGCAGTACTAATATCGATTAAACGCATGTTTTAATATCGGAACCCGATCGACAGACTATCGAACAGCTTTTTAAACAGCCAAAAGCCTTGCACAATAACGCATTTTATCGATTTGACTAAGTTCTTAGTCGAGTGGTGCTAATTCAAACGTCCGTTTGATATAATTAAAGCAGACATTTTAGTAAATTGCAACGTGCGAATCTGAAATCGCCCTCAACGTCAGTCCGAGATCGGGATTGTCTGGGGACGGACAAGTTCTCAATTACAATTGACACAACTCGAACCAATGCAGAAAATTGTGGTTACTACAACAATCGATACCAAAGCACAAATCATTAATGTTGCGGAGCGACTCTTCGCCGAGCGAGGCTTTGCTGGCACTACATTACGAAATGTGATAAGTGAGGCAGATGTCAACTTGGCGGCGGTTCACTATCACTTCGGGTCAAAGGAAGAGCTGTTTCGAGCAGTGGTCGAGCGGTTTGCGCGACCGATCGTCGAGCAAGAATTGGCACTGCTCGATCGACTACAGGCGGGGGGGCGAGTGCCGACGGTAGAAGCAATCTTGACCGCATTATTCAAACCCTGTCTAGAGTTTTTGGCTCAAGACAAAGAATTCTTGCTCGTCCACACTCAATTTATGGGGCGGTGTTGGACGGAACCCGAACCGCTCAAGAGTATCGTAGAGGGGGAATTTGCGGCATCGATCGAGGCATTTTTGGATGTGTTACAACGGGCACTGCCAGCACAATCGCGCTCGCAGCTCGCCTGGAAGTTCGATTTGGTAATTGCGGCATTAGTTAGAGTCCAATCTGAGGCTGGGCAACCTTGGGCACTGCTCCAGAGTACAAATCCTGAATCGGTTCGATCGGCGATCGAGCAACTGGTGCAGTTTCTCAGTCCGGGGATGCGATCGTGAATAGACTTTCTGCGAAAGTCAGGCTTTAGGCTTTAGGCTTTAGGGGAAAACAATACTAATGAATAAACAAGAGGGAATCGCACCCAAATTGTGCGATTCCCTCAGCATTAATAGTTTTAATTTCAAATAAATTCTTGCGCGCGATCGGGGATCGATCGCCGGCGTGGTGGATATTGCTAAGTTGGGACGAGCCACGTCCTACTTTCTAGCAGATACCCTGATTGGGGTCGCCAAAGATTTGACGTGAGATTGATGGGGGCGAAACTGCTCGGATTGACTGACTCGCCAACAAGCGATCGGATAACTAATGGCAAATGCACTAAACACAGCCATCAGTCCCCAGACATATCGATGTAGCTCTCTGGCTGAGATGCGCTGAGGATGGAACTCGGTAGCGGGTACGCCAGTGAAACCCGAAGCAGTCGAATCGGAGTCGCTAAACATATCGGAGTCGGTAAGCATAATCTAATTGCCTGCAATTATTGTAGAGGGAGATAGGGAAATAGCGGATGCCAACACATGACGATCGCGGCTACCAATAACCCAAAGGTGCCAAAAAAGATCGTTCTGGTGCTGACTTGACGATGCTGGAGCAGATCGTGGAGGAATACCCAACTGACAAGCCAGCCAATTAACAGCAACGTTTGTTCGCCTGCATAACTGCCCATATTGCCAGTCGTTGAATCGGTACTATTGCTACCTGGCATCCAACTGCCAAACCACTCGATAAATTGCTCTCGGTCTACTGATGTATGAGCGAGGTGGTGACACGCCATCATTATGACAGCACCGAGAGCCGCACTAATTAAAGCTGCCGCAGCGATACCAGCAGTTTCCGGTGGCGTACTTGCTCCAGTTGCTAAGATCGCCGGAAATTGCTTGCACCGATTCCAAAATCGGGTATACCAAGGGAGTAATTCTTCAGAGCGAGAGCGCATAATTAGGGGGTAGGGGGTAGGGGGTAGGGG
>NZ_JANPGM010000112.1:0-4377 GCF_031423935.1 Chamaesiphon sp. VAR_69_metabat_338 | reverse complement strand
GATCGCTACCAAACCATTCAATCCTGGTAACAAACTACTGACTTCGGCAATATTATAAACCGCGCTAGTCGTCGGGCGAATGCACTGATAAATCGTCCCGAGTGTCACCAGCGGAAATTTGTCGATACCCAGTAAACTCTGGCTGCTAGTGTAGAGCAGTCGCCAATTACCCGCCAATAAATCGATCGCGGTTGTCAGCGGACGCGGGTGAGGATTGCGCAACTCCAGCTCGGTAATGGCGGCGAGGATCGCTTGTCGCTCGATCGGTGTCGCCAAGATCCCCCGATTTTTGTCAGCGATCGCCTCTAGTAATTTAGCTTTGGGCATCAGAATTTGCGGCTCCCTGCCCAGTATCGAGTTAGATATTGGGGATAGTGGTGGGTAGTGGATAGTGGATAGTGGAAAGGTTTAATTGTCTATTCTGGGAATGGAAAGGATTAAGCCAGAGGTAGAGATTCAAACAGAAGTCAGATCGCAATCTCAAGCGAAATCGCTCCTATCCTCTAAAATGATAAACTATGAGAACTTCAAGCTAAGCAACTCCACTATGTCCGATTCTCTCGATCTCGAAGCCCTGGATGCATTTGTCAATCCAGCCCTCAAACAACAACCCCGCTACGAACCAGCACCAGTCATTGCGGTGCAACGCAATACTTCAATTTTGGAATGGCTCGAATCCCAAGGTCGGCTGATCGATCGCGACGAACGCGATCCGGCGATCTCCGCACTCGATCAACCCAATCTTGATGAAGAACTCTTTGAAGACGATCGCGCCTATCAGGAAGAAGAAGAAAGTGATGACGCTGATGATGTCGATGAAATCTAAGTCAAAATTCAGTCACCCGATCGCGCTAAAATAGCGAGCGATCGATCCAGACTGAATTTTTGTGGCTCGACGCAGTGATGAAATTACCTCGGAGGAAATAGATGGAGGGTAAATCAGCATCTGTCAAGGGTTTTAATCCTACGGGCACTGTCTTACTGATTTTATTAGGCACCGTTTTGACAGGTGCCTTGTTATGGTTGGATTTGCAGCAAGGTCGCGATTTACTCTCGTCCTTGCTGCTGCCATTTTTGGTATCGGCAGGATTAGTAGCCGCGATCGGCTTTCAGGCAATTCCGCTACTCAAGCAATTAAAGATGGGTCAATTCATTCGTGAAGATGGCCCCCAAGCACACCTGAAAAAGGCTGGCACGCCCACGATGGGCGGTGTCTTTGTTGTACCCGTGGGCGCGATTTTGGGTGTAATTTGGTCGCATTTTAATCCCGATGCGATCGCCGTAGCAGTCACGAGTCTGGGCTATTTGGCGATCGGTGGTGTGGATGACTGGAAAAGTCTGAGTAACCGTAAAAATGAAGGTCTGACACCTAAGGGTAAATTAGCCTTGCAAGCGGCGATCGCGATCGCTTTTTGCGGCTGGGCTTTTTATAGTCGTGGCAATGCGATTACTAATGTCCATTTACCATTGCAGATCGTCTTACCCTTGGGGCTGTTCTTTTGGGCAGTTGCCGTATTTGCGTTGCTAGCTGAAAGTAATGCCACCAATTTAACCGATGGCGTCGATGGCTTGGCTGGCGGTACTGGCGCGATCGCCCTCGCCGGTTTGGCGGCGATAATCCTCCCCAAAGAGCCGAATTTGGCGATCTTGTGTATCTGCCTCAGCGGCAGCTATCTCGGCTTTGTCGTCCACAACCGCAATAAAGCGAAGGTGTTCATGGGGGATACTGGTTCCCTCGCTCTCGGTGGCGCACTCGCGGCAGTGGGAATTTTAACTGAAAATCTCTGGGTGTTATTTATCATCAGCGGTATCTTTGCCGTCGAAGCCCTCTCAGTCACTCTCCAAGTCGGTTATTACAAAGCCACCAAAGATGCTGATGGCAAAGGCAAACGACTGTTTAAAATGGCTCCGATCCACCATCACTTAGAATTGAGTGGTTGGACGGAAACGCAAGTAGTTGGCATGTTTTATGCGATCGAAGTGCTGTTAGTCGCGATCGGATGGGCAAGTAGGTAGATAGTTGGGAGTTGGAAGTTGAAAGTTGAAAGTTGAAATTTAATAAGGACGCTTGCGTCCTGTTTCTCTCCGCTCCTCGCTGTCTTGATGCGCTTAACCGTCGGGAAACCCGACGAGCGCGCATCGCTCCCCGCTCCCCGCTCCTCCCTCCCAACTCCCAACTCCCCACTCCCCACTATGGATCTCCACCGAGCGATTGCCGCAGCAGATAATGGGATGTGGTCGATCGTTATCGATTGTCTCCAAGACTTACCACTAGATCGACTCCAGGCGAACGATCGAGTTTTAGACTTAGCCCTGCAAGCATTACTCCAAGGCGATCTCGAACAGCAGTGGGCGATCGCCAAAGTTATCCCCAAACTGGGCGAAATCGCGCTCTGGCCACTACTAGAGATTGCGAACGACTCGGACATGGATCTGGAAGATCGGTGGGCGGTGGGGCGAATTTTGGGCGCATTTAACCAACCACAATCGATCGCCTCCCTGATCGCTTTAATTCAACAAGATGAAGACGCAGAATTAACGTCGATCGCGACTGGTGCTCTAGCTCAAATTGGTACGCCCGCGATCGATGCGGTGACAGCACTTTTAGATCCAACTGCCGTTAATGCAGCGGTGCAACGCGGCTTGGCAGTGAGGATTCTAGCGCGAATTCGGCATTCACAGACGATCGAGCCATTATTGCAATTACTTGACGATCCCGATCCGCAGATCCGCACTTCAGTTATCGAAGCCTTGGGGAGTTTTCACGATCCGCGCATTCCCACACTCCTAATTTCCAAACTTACCGATGTCGCCCCTAACGTTCGCACAGCCGCAGTCGTGGCTTTGTGTCTAAGAGGCGATCTCGCCACCGAATTAAATCTGCTCGATCGATTGCAACCGTTACTATTCGACCTCAATCTCGAAGTCTGTATCGCCACAGCACTTGGTTTAGCCCGATGGCCCGATCCTAGTGTCGTCCCAGTCCTCGCCAAAGTCCTCGGATCATCCCAAACGCCCGATCGACTCAAATCTGCTGTTATCTTAGCTTTAGGCTGGATCGACACCCAACCCGCGATCGATACCTTAATGGCTCAGCTTACAACCGCATCCCCACTCGCACCAGAACCGATCGTCGCGGTTGGTAAATCAGAGCGCGAGCGCGAGTATGCCAGTCACCAGTTGGTCGCTTATTTACAATCGCCCCACATTGCCGCTACGCCATCGCTAGCCTCAGTCAAACAAGAGATTGCCACTGCGCTGGGGAACCTGGGTAATCTAGCTACCGTCCCAGCCTTAGAGCAATTACTTACCGATCCAGACGATCGAGTCAGACTCCACGCTCGGGCAGCGATCTCCAAATTATCAGCACCTGTTGGCGAGTAGAGTTTCGCTCCAGTCAATCTCGATAAAATAGAGATCTCTATTTACTAGCCAAGTCAGACTTGGAAATCGTGCGTGTCGATTGCCGGAGCCAAAACCTCAATGTTAAATTGTGAAAGCGAGGTCGATCGTTCGATCGAGTGGGTAAGCTAATTGCAACTAGATCGATATTACAACTCAACTTTTTAGAGTAACCTAAGTTTCATCATGTCCCGATTCTCAACTTCGTTACTATTTAGGACTGGCATATCGATCGCTGTGTTATCGGCGACAATGATTCCCGTCAAGCTCTGCGCCGAGCCTCTTGCTGCATCCAGCTTAACTACCCACTCGCGATCGTTATTAGCAGTAGAACCACCAGCAAAAGCAAGCGACCCCGCTCCCACCACTCAGTCGCCTCAGCAACCACAGCGGGATCCGCGCTCCGTACCAGCCAGCACGCCCAACCTGGCGACGCCAACCAAGCCCACAACTACGAATAGTCCCCTTCCCACAGCCACCCCCAGCCCTACTACCAAACCTGTAGCCGCTACCAATGAGCGGCCACCCGTCGAAAAGACGATCGGTCTGGTTATCAAGCTTAAAGAAAAGCGGGTATATGTCTATCAGGGTGAAAAGCTGATTAAGAAATATCCGATCGCGATCGGTAAAAAAGGCTGGGAAACCCCAGTAGGCGAGTGGCAGGTGATGGAAAAGATCAAAAATCCCGCCTGGACGAGCTTTAAAACTGGCGAAGTATTTGCCCCCGGTACCGAAAATCCCCTCGGAGCGCGGTGGATTGGCTTCTGGACTGACGGCCGAGATGTCATCGGCTTCCACGGTACGGCCAATCTCAAATCGATCGGGACAGCAGCTTCCCACGGTTGCGTACGAATGCGCAATCGCGATGTCAAAGCCCTATTCCCACTGGTGAAGGTGGGAACGACTGTCAAGGTCATCGATGAATAGGAACGAGTAAGTTCGATCGAAAAAAGGGAGCGAAAACTAGTTTTCGCT